>JAUYPS010000012.1 GCA_030695705.1 bacterium
TTATTATTTCTCTTTCCGACCAGCTAATGACCTTTGGTCGCTTATGCTTCGCATGGGCGACCAAAGGTCATTAGCGAGCAATCCACAGCCCTCAACGCCTTCAAAAGATATAATCACTACGCCAATCAGAAAAACTTAACTGATGTTGTCTCTCTTGAGACGCTCTGGCCTGTGTGATTGCATGGTTTGCGAGCAGTATAATTTTTTAACTGCAAGCAAAATCCACAGGCCAGAGCGAGCGCAGAAACTCGCTGGGTTTCAAGTGTCCGAAAGGGAGATAACATCAGTTAAGTTTTTGGCTTAAAAAATTTTATGGTGGTTTTTATTTCTTTTGGAATTCCGTCAATGCACGGATATTTTTTAATTTCTTTTTCGTTGACCCAGGCAAAATCGGTAAAAGCTCCCGGTTCCGGAACAACTTGTCCCTTTTTATACCGAGCCGCAAATTTAACTAAAACAACCGGGGTTTCATCCGGCCGGATAAACATATTGCTGTTGATGTATTTAAAATCAGGTAAAATTTCTATCCCCGCTTCTTCTTTTACCTCCCGCATTAATAAATCTTCGACAGCATCCTCAAAATCAACCACATCTCCGTTCAACCGGGTGGGTTTTTTGATATCAAACTGATTCCACTCCAGTTTTCCGCCCAAAACGGCCCACCTTCCGGGATGAACTTTTTCCCTCTCGCTTCTTTTCAAAATTAAACAACGTCCGTCTTTTTCACGGTAAACCACGACGTTAGCCACGAAGTAAAAAAGTTTATTTTCCTTGGCGTTTTTTAGGCTTATCTTTTTTGCCGGCATTTTTCTTTTTTGAAGACTGATCAATCGCCTTCCATTTTATCTTCTTACCTTTTCTCTTCTGCTCGGCCACATACAGTTCCTCGTAGATACCGCCAATCAGCGGATATTTTTTTGACTCTTTCAAAGAAACCCAAGCATACTGGTCGTTCTCTCCGTCTTTAAGAGTAACTTTTCCGGAAACATAGTCGGCAATACAGGAAATAACCAGAGATTTAGGACCATCGCCGTGTACTGTCGCCAAACTGGTAATGTATTCCACATTTCTAACTTTGATCCCCACTTCTTCCTGCAATTCCCTGGCCAGCGCTTTTTCCAAAACATTGTACCAGTAATCCTTGGATTCCTTGGGCGTGTTCTCGTAATCCTCCGGATCCAAATGCCCGCCGGGCACTGTCCACATGCCAGGAAACCTTTTTTTAGTCATTGACCGCCGGGTAATTAAATAATTCCCATTTTTTACCACGATCGCTGTGATAACGATCTCGTATAAGTGATAGTTGTTTGACATACAGACTGTGCAAATTAGCAATACTACCTACTCTCGACCCTCGACTCCTCGCTCGGGAGTTTTCGAGTAGGTGTATTTTTGATTTGCTTTATATTTTTCACTGTAATCCAAGCCGACATCATTCCAAAACCTTTTTTATCGATTTCAAACGGTTTAATCTTAACGGGATTTTTTAAAAATATCAAAAGGCAATACTTCTTTTGGAGAAAATCTAGCTGATTTTCTCCAATTCCAATGTCTTTACCATATTTTTCTAAAATTTCTTTTACTTTCTTTGGGCTCAAATCAGAAAATTGAAGTATTTTCGTTACTTGGGCTTTGATAGCAACCGGCTCGCCGGAATTTTTGAAATAGACTGTTTCACCAGCCTTAATTCTGTCCCAGGGAGCATACCGCGCCATATACCACCGCGACTCAATCTTCTTTTCTCCGCTCAAAGTCTTTTCCGTCAATCCCCACGATTTTTTCATTATCGCTACATGATCCATGGAATTTTAATTTAAAAAAAGAGACTGCTTTAGCCTCTTTGAGTCATTTCGGCCTGAATTAGAGGATTAAGTCCGGTATCCGCTGTTAATATATCCACCTCATCCAATTTTTCTGGCTCAATCCATAAAATTTCGTCATGCCATAAAGCCCGTGGTTCTTCTTCAGAAATTTCACAAAAATAAAAGTGCAAGCGGAATTTTTTTCCATCAGGATATTCATGGTCACGCACAACCAATAGTTTTAGATTTCCAACTTTTACACCCAGCTCTTCTTGTATTTCCCGGATAATGCATTTTTCCGGTGACTCCAACGGCTCAAGCTTTCCTCCCGGAAATTCCCATTTTCCGCCAAATAATTTGCTTGAAGGCCTCTTACCAACTAAAACCAGGTCCCCTCTACGAATTATCGCCACTCCGATTTCCGTACAATCTTTTTTATCAGACATAAAGTCCTTCTTATTTTCAAAATTCTATTTTTAGTTTATCAAATCCAAATAACTTTTCGCAAATTAATTCTATCTTGCTCGGCCTTAAAACATACCAGGAATCACCCTGCAATATATCATCTGTTTCTTTTGGTTCCGGTTTAAGTCTTTTTGTATAATGCTTTTTGGCCAGATCATAGCGGGGTCCTTCAATTTTTTCGGCCAAACCTTCAAACTGGATTCCCAAATTGCTTTCTCCGGGACCGCTGACGGTGATCGTTCCGGCGATTTTATTGTTCTTGGCAATCGCTTCGCTATGCCGCACTTCCGAATCAGATATCCAGTAGATATTTAACTGCTCATCAAAAACATAAATTACATCCGCCACCCAAACTCCACCCTCATCATGAGTGGCCAAACTCGCTAAATATCCCTTTTCTAAAACATCCTTAATTAACTCTTTTGTATTATTTCCCATGTTTTAATTTTAGAGAATTTATAATCGGCCGGCCGATGACTAAATAATCGGCGCCGAGTTTAACGGCCTCTTCCGCGGTAACGGTCCGCTTTTGATCGTCTTTCCTATTATAACCCTTTGGCCGAATTCCCGGAACAACCTTTAGCAAAGGAAGTTTGGAAACATATTTCAATTCATGTCCGGAGCAAACTATCCCATCTAAACCGGCTTTCTCCGCCTCCCGGGCTAATTTTAAAACTATCTTGTTTTGACTGCCTTTGAAAGAGGTTAGAACCGTGACCGCCAGTATCTTGCTGTGTCCGGCATTTTCTTTGGCCGCCCTCATCATTTCTATTCCGCCGGAAGCATGAACCGTGATCATATCCGCCCCAACCGCACTAAGCCTTCTAACGCTATTGGCCACGGTATTTGGGATATCATACAGCTTGGCATCCGCAAAAACATTTCCGAACTTCTTTAGCTTTTTAATAATCCCCGGATCCGCAAATAAAAGATCATTAATCTTAAATCCCCACACTTTGCCTTTTAATAATTTAGCAATTCTTAATGCCTCCACCTCTGACATTCCGTCCAAAGCAATGATAATTTTATTTCCCATAACTTATATTTGTTGTAACACTCGTAAAAATTCTTGAATTTTTTTGAGGGCTTCTTTGGGGTATATATTTATACCAGAAAGCTTATCAAGTTCTACCTCCTCAATAATATACTGATTATCTTGATTCATTTTTTCTAGTTCGGGACCGCCTAATTTCATAGTTCCGGCACATTTTTCTACTAGAAAATAATTATCTTTTTTATCCGGGTTATCAATAGTAAAAAGATGTTCACCAATATTGGCATCAACACTTAGTTCCTCTTTAATCTCCCTCTTCATAGCCTCCACCAAACTTTCTCCTTCCTCTACTGTCCCGCCTGGAAAAGTATAATATTCTTCGTTCGGTTTTAAGCGTTTAATTAATACGATCTTACCATCAGAAATAATTACCGCGGAAGATCTTTGTTTCATATTTATTTCCCATGACACTTTTTATCCATTCGACTCGCTCCGCTCGCTCAGGATTGCGCGTTGTCATGCGCCATGACAACGCTTATATTTTTTTCCGGAATTACACCAACAGGGGTCGTTTCGGCCGACTTTTGGTTCGGAGTTAATGGCAGGCGCGGACTTTTCTTCCGGTTCAGAATTTTCCGATTGTGATAAAGAATTGTCCCGGCCTTCTTGGATGTTGACTGTTTTTGGCTGTTGAATAAAACTAACTCTGAAAATGGTATTAACCGCCTGCATTTTCACATTCTGTAAAAGTTCTTCAAACATTCTTTGTCCCTCGATTTTATATTCCACCAGCGGATCGCGTTGTCCATAGGCCCGCAGACGGACGGACTCTCTCAAATATTCCATTGCTTCCAAGTGGTCAACCCATAATTCATCAATTACTCGCAATAAGACAAGATTTTCCAAGCGATGCATCTGTTCAATTCCCAACTCCTTTTCCTTTTTCTCCAGTTCTTTGGCAACAAACTCGAGCAAAAAGTTTTTTAAAGCGCCAAGATCGCCTGTTTTAGAAAGTTCGATAAGCTTAGAATGAATACTTTCTTCGCTTCCGGTTAGGATTTTAATGGTTTCGGCAATTTCTTCAATATTCCACTCACCGGTTACATTTTGGGTATGGACTTCGGTTAACCGACTGATGGCCCAGTCAAAATATTCAGAGAAAATTTCATGATTATCCTGATTCTCTAAAATTTTATTGCGTAGTCCGTAAATGGCCGTCCGGTGGCGGTTCATCACATCATCGTATTCCAAAACATACTTCCGAGAATCAAAATGGAACCCTTCAATTTTAGCTTGAGCTTGTTCGATAGCTCTGGAAACAAACCTGTTCTCAATAGCATCGTCTTCGCCAACTCCCAATCGGTCCATCAGATTTTTCAAACGATCTCCGCCAAACACCCTCGCCAAATCATCTTCGGTTGAAACAAAAAATTGAGAAGAGCCGGGGTCGCCCTGCCGTCCAGCCCGTCCCCTTAGCTGATTATCGATCCGCCTGGCTTCATGCCGTTCTGTGCCGATGACATGCAAACCACTGACCTGACGCACTCTTTCTCCTTCTTGCGCATCCACCGGCACTCCCCCCAGAATGATGTCCACCCCTCTGCCTGCCATGTTAGTGGCCACCGTTACCGCCCCGAATTTACCCGCTTGGGCAATAATTTCTCCCTCTTTTTCGTGATTTTTGGCATTTAAAATATGGTGACTGATTCCATCTCTTTCCAGCATTTTGGACAGCAATTCATTTTTTTCAATGGAAACGGTTCCCACCAGCACCGGCTGGCCCTTTTCATTTCTTTCTTTAATTTCCCGAACAATGGCCCGAAACTTCCCGGCTTCGGTCTTGAAAATACTGTCCGGTAAGTCCTTTCGCTGAAAAGGTTTATTGGGTGGTACGTTAATCGCGTCCAGATTGTAAACTTTATGAAACTCTTCCGCCGAAGTGGAGGCCGTTCCAGTCATCCCGGAAAGTTTTTTATATAATCTAAAATAATTTTGAAAAGTAATGGTAGCCATAGTGCGGGATTCTTTCTGCACCGAAACGCCTTCTTTGGCCTCCACCGCCTGATGCAAGCCATCGGACCAGCGACGTCCAGGCATCAGCCGACCGGTAAATTCATCTACAATAATTACTTCTCCCTCTTTGACCACATAATCCCGATCAAGTTTAAAAAGGACCTGTGCCCGCAAGGCCTGTTCCAGGTGATGCACATAACGCACCCCGCCTTCTTCATAAATATTCCCGACCCCAAGCTGCTTTTCCACTTTTTCAATTCCCTTTTCCGTAAGCGTAACCGCTTTAAGTTTTTCATCTATATTATAGTCCTCGTTTTCTTTTAGATGGGGAACTATGTGGGCGAACTGCTGGTAAAGCTTGGTCGAATCAGAATCGGGACTGGAAATAATCAAAGGAGTACGCGCTTCATCTATTAAAATGGAATCCACTTCGTCGACAATGGAAAAGTTATGCCCCTTGGCCTGCACTTTCTGTTCCAGTCCAAAAACCATATTGTCCCGCAAATAGTCAAAACCGAATTCATTGTTAGTGCCATAAGTGATGTCGGCTAAATAAGCCTCGCGCCGGCCGATCGGCCGCAAAAATTCATGCACCACCTTGAAGCTTCCAAGCTCATCACGGGTTTTGTCTAATTCTTCTTCTTTTTCTTTGACATGCGCAGAGTCATAAAGATAACTAGAATCATGATTGAGGCAAGCCACAGTTAATCCAAGCAGATCATACACCTCGCCCATCCAAGCCGTATCGCGGCGGGAGAGATAATCATTAACAGTCACCAAATGCACACCTTGACCGGTTAGAGCATTGAGATAAACCGGCAGAGTAGCAGTTAAGGTTTTACCTTCTCCTGTTTTCATTTCGGCGATTTTCCCCTGATGCAAAACAATTCCCCCGACAAGCTGAACGTCGTAATGGCGCTGTTTGACGGTGCGCCTAGCCGCTTCGCGGACCAGCGCAAATGATTCGGGAAGAATTTGATCTAAGGTTTCTCCTTCGGTAATTCTTTTTTTAAACTCAATTGTTTTATTTTTGATTTCCTCGTTGGAAAATTTTTCAAACTGTGGTTCGAATTTATTGATCTCTTCCACCAGCAAACGAGCGCTTTTTATGTAGCGCTCGTTTGCATCACCAAAAATTTTAGTTAAGAAAGACATAGGGGAATTTTCGAGTGGGTGTATGGCTGATTTGCTAAAGAGTTTTATTTAAGTTTTGAATTTTTTATTTTTTGTAATTATCTTTTCTTTGTAATCTTTTACTTGTCTCTCAATTTCTTTGAAGGCCTCACTGATCGCAAAAGATAAATCCAAATGCATGGCTTCCGCCCGTAAAAGTTTGCCGGGAATTTTTAAGTTAATCTCCGCATAGAAAACCATGCCGGTATGATGATGCCGTGACGGCTTGCCCACCTCTATCCTCGCCTCCACTGTCGCCTCATCAAAACGAGAAACGAAACGGTCTAATGTTTTAATTTTAGAGGCCACTAAGGCCTCAATACTTCCGGAAATGCTTATATTTGTACCCTGGAGCATGTATTTCATATGCTCGATTTTACTACGGAAATGACTCTCTTGCAACATCGACTCCGGATAAAGTGGCGGCCCTAATCTTTGGCGTGAAAAACAAACCCCCGCCGTAGCGGGGGTTTGAGAAAAAGTTAGATTCTCTTTTTCTTTTTTCCACCTTTCTTCTTTTTGGTGGCTTTCTTTCTTTTCTTTGCCATTCTTCGAATCAGGACAAGGCACTTATTTATTTCTTCTCGCGAAAAAATAAATCAATGCTATCCCTCCTTAAATTTTGCGAAAGTCGACCAAACTTCGCAAGGTTGTTTACGCAATCGTAAATGAACTTTCAGTAATTAGGTTAGGAGTACCTAACTAATTACTTCGTTCGGTTGAAGTGAAAATAAATTTTCACTTACCACCTCACTTGTAATTATATCACTAAAAAAGTTTTACAACAGAAAATTTGTTGATAACTTTACCCTGTTAAATGTCGCGGTGCGACAATTTGTTTTGCAAATTATTTAACAGGGTTAAATTGGTAAATTATTTATTTCCGCTCCCAACAGATAAGTATTTTTTTCACGAGTGTTAAAAATAAATATTGAAGAAAAATTTCCGCCTTGATTCACAAAATCCTCTCCGGACATATTCACAAAACGAAGCAGGGCACTGTCTTCTCCGGTTAATTCCAAAAAATAAACCCGCCCGTCTTTGTTTTCACCGTCAGTAAAAAATAAGGATGTCTGAAAAGCATCGCGAACTTTAGCGGAAACAACTTTGACGGCGGCAAAACAACCCCTCTCTCCCAAATGTCCGTAAAGAAGGCAGATCTGCGGGCTTAAAACCAAGCGCTTGAAACCAAAATCGTTAATGATATAGACATCATTGTCTCCCTCCGCCCTAATAAAGTCCCCCTCCTGCAAGCCGAAATCCGCCGGATGAACAGCTGAAACAGGCAGCTTTGTTTCAATAGGATTTGTTTCAATAGAAGGAAGCGGCGAAGCGGATACGGTCGGCATTTCTGAAATCCTCTCAAAACTAATCGTTAAATCAGAAAGCAGCTCCTTGTCGGTAAAATCCCGGATCTTTTCCATTTTCACCGGAATGAGAATTATTTTTTCCAATCCCCGACCGAGATCAAAAAATAAATTGTCCGGCCCGGACTTGCTCAAGTCGAAAAATTGTACTTCCCTTGTTCCATTCTGGTTAAACAAAATAGCCGCCCCTCGGAAAAAATCTTCTTTCTCTCCGTTAAAATTTATTTTCAAAACATTTTTTATTCCCCTGGAAATATCCATAATCCAAATCCACTTCTGCTGCCAGTCCTTAAAGGCCTCCGTCATAGAAAAAACTGCATTTTCACTAAGACCGGAGATGGTGCGAGTGGCCGGAATTCGCAATTCTTGCCGCAGACCGTCACGGAAATATCCGTAATCACTACCCAGCAAAATATCGTTGATAGCATTGGCAACAGACCAACGTAAAAAGATATCTTCAAAACCAAGAGTATAACCATTATCTTGCAGGGCCTGATCGATTGAAATAGTGCCGCTCAATTCGGAATGGAACGACTTCTTTAAAATGTTGGATCCGAAATGTTCAACCAAATATTCTCCAAAAATAGTAACCTGGCCATAGTCGCCCGCTTTATTGGACCACTCCGTTAAACTGTCATTCGGTTCGCTCAAAAAAGCGGCCACTCTGGCCTTAAGGTTAGAGCCGGGATAAATATCGTTATAACCCAGTAAGGTGAGCGAATACTCCGAACGAAGTTCGTTAAGCCAGATATCATCCTCTAATTGGCGAAGAATTGTTTTTTGATTAAAGGCGATCAGATGCTGAAATTCATGAGCCAAAAAGTTAAATGCCTTTCTTTCATTCCGCAAAGACCGGATATTTAAATAGATCAAGTCCTTCTCGTTAGACTCCGGAACTTGTACCTTTGAAAACTGGTGGCTGGTATCGTAATACCCTCCGGCCGTATCAATTAAATCAGCCAAAAGAATGATGACTTTCGGGTCTTGATCAATTCCCGGATTTGATTCCGAACCCCAAAAATCCGTTTCGACCGGATAGATTCTTGAATCAAATTCATCGGCTAAGCGGTTAATCTGCTGTAAAATTTCTTGCTGTTCAAAAGAACTGCGATTACTCCAATAGTTGTCTTCTACAAAATACTTGGCTCTTTGTCCCTCCATCTTCAAGGTGGCGTTTATTTTGCTTTTCCCGCTAAATTCATAGTCCTTGCTTATGGAAAACGGCTGGCTGACACCGTTAGTCACCGAAGCTGCTTCAGCGGATTGGATGAAAACCCCTCGATATAACTCGGGGTAAACAAAAAGCGGTATGGCCAATACCGCTGTAACCGAATAAAAAATTATTTTTCTGAAGAAATGCATTTCAACTTCTTTATTGTAACACATCAACCAACCATTTTCTCTAATTGAGACCTGATCCAAATCTCCAAAGACATAGTCGGTTTAAAACCTAAAAGTCTTTTTGCTTTGGAAATATCGGCCAGTGTCTCCTGCGACTCCCCCGGACGAGCAGGAAGATAACAATGATAGAGAGCGCCATTTTCAATTAAGCCAGCCAACCCTGCGATGGAATAATTGACCCCGGTACCAATATTGATAACTTCTCCAACCGCTTCGGCCGATTCCATGGCCAAGCAATTTGCCTCTGTCACATCGTCAACACAAGTAAAATCGCGACGCTGTTTTCCATCTCCGACAATCGTCAAAAATTCGCCATTTTCTTTCTGCCGGAGAAAAATTCCTACCACCGTAGCGTAAGCCCCTTCCGTTGACTGCCGCTCTCCGTAGACATTGAAGTAGCGCAAACAAACCACCGGCAGCTGAAATAACTTCCAAAACATTAAGCATCGTTCCTCGGCTTGCCACTTGTCATAGGCATAAGGGTTTTTCGGTCTGGGAATCATGCTTTCATGCAAAGGTAATTCCGGCTGATCTCCATAAACCGAAGAGGCGCCGGAGTAAATCACTTTCTTCACCCCTGCCAGTCTGGCCGCCTCCAGAACATTGTGAGTTCCGAGTAAATTATTAGTGAAGGATTCTGTCGGGTTTTTGAAGGACGGCTGGATGCGCGGCATGGCCGCACAATGAAAAATATAGTCAACATCTTCAAAAATATGGTAGTAGGATAAAGCAGCTAAATCTCGTATATCTTTCTCCCAAAAGATAGCCAGTGGATTTATGTTTTCTTTCTTCCCTAAAGACAGGTTATCGATCACCCGCACTTCACATCCTCTGGCAATCAACTTGTCCGTCAAATGCGAACCGATAAATCCGGCCCCACCAGTGACAGTCACTCACAGGTTATTCATGATTCCTCCTCATGATGTCCATGATATCTTTATCATGTTTAGAAACTTCCTCTTCCGTCAGATTTTGGGACATCAATAACGCCGTGTTGTATCTTCTAACCGCGCCCAAAACCCCGTCTACACCGCAAGATAAGAGAGCGGCATCCATAGCCTGGCCCTTGCTTCCTCTAGCCAGTTGCTGACCAAAAGCCATAAACCCGTTCAGATCTTTGGGAAAACAATACCCGCCGAATCCGCGGTAAGAACCGTGATGCACATCCAGCCAAGCAGGCCCGTTACGCGGATCGGCACCGACTGCCATTCTGATATTCTCGTAATCAATTTCTAAACCTGACTGTTTTGACATCGCTGTACACAAGTCATAAACAATATTAGCCAAAGTTACTTTCACCGCCCCGAAAACATTGGAAAAATATTTCACGAACTCCGCTTCGGTCGCTGTCAGCTCAAATCGCGAGTAGTCCGCCGCCCAGGGACTTGAAAAGTTTCCTTGCGGCAACATGTTCAAGACCGTCGTTGAATCGCCTTTACTCTTGGCAGTATATCCGATCAGCTGGCGGGTGGGATGCAAAAAATCTTCCCAGGCCCGGGATTCTGTCAGGAATTCCGGATTGCAAAGAATCCTCACATTCGGATACTTGGCCTGAAACATTTCCGTCGTGCCCGGAGGAACCGTTGACTTAATCACAACTATTTTATTACCCGCTATTTGGGAGATAGCGCTATCAACCATTGAGATATTGCAACTCCCGTCCGGATTAGGCGGAGTGGGTACACATACGAAAATCACACCAGCCTGATTCACCTCATCAAAGTAACCCTTTTTGGGATCCGTATCATAACAAAAAAAATCTAGACCTCTTTTATAACCACGAACTTCTTCCAACCACTGGCGAAGGGGTTCCCCAACCATACCAAGCCCAATAAGACCCATTCTGAATTTTTCCCGCATCTTCTATTTCCTTTTTGTAAAAATACTTGAATTAATAGCTCGGAGCATACCACAAAATAAAATAGTGGACAATAGCAATAAAATAGGGTATTATAAAGGCAATAATCGTCATTATTATGAAGAAGTTTGTTTTAGTCCTGATAGATATCGCCATCCTTTACACCGCCCTCTGGCTAACTCTTTACATACGCTACCAGGATAACTGGTCCATCGCTCTTAGCTCTCATTTGTTACCGTTTACCATTCTTTTTGCCGTCTGGCTGACTATTTTTTATATTGCCAATTTTTATGAAATTAATGGTTTAAAAAACGGTCCGAATTTTTATGCCAACTTTTCCCGCGTACTGACCATAAATGCGATTATCGGCATGATCTTCTTTTATCTGATTCCTTTCTTTGGTATCGCCCCCCGACGCAACTTTTTTATTTTTCTGGCTTTTTTTACCGGCTTCGATTTTCTGGCTCGCCACACTTTCAATAACATTATTGCCGGTGAAAAATTCAGCCGCCCCACTTTAATCGTCGGGCTAAACGAGCAGTCCGAGAAACTGGCCGCCCTTTTGGAAAATAGCCCCCAGCTCGGTTATCAGCTGAAATCAATTTTGGAAGTCACTAACTTGAGCTCACTGGAAAAACTGGTGGATGAAAAGAAAATCGATACCATTATTATCAGCAACGAAATTTACCAAACTCCCCGTCTTATCGAATATCTATACAAATTGCTCCACAAAAAAATTAACTTTTATCACTTATCTAATTTTTATGAACAAATCAGTCAAAAGATAATTTTGAGTAATATTGATCAGGCGTGGTTTTTGGAAAATCTTTCCGAAGGAGGAAAAAACTTTTATGAAATATCCAAAAGGGTATTAGATGTGGCTTTCGCCTTAATTTTTATGCTGCCGACCATGGTTATTAGTCCGCTAATTGCTTTGGCCATTAGAATTTCTTCTCCCGGACCGGTATTTTACAAACAAAAAAGAGTCGGGCGGTATGGAAAAGAATTTATGGTGATAAAATTCAGAACCATGCAGCATAACGCTGAACAGGAATCTGGTCCGACTTGGGAAAGAGATCATCATCTTCAAGTAACGAGGGTGGGGAAAATGTTGAGAGCCACCCATCTCGATGAATTGCCCCAGCTTTGGAATATCCTCAAAGGAGAGATGTCTTTTGTCGGCCCGCGGGCCGAACGACCGGAATTTCATGAGCAGCTCAAAAATCAGATCCCTTTTTATGAAGAA
>JAUYPS010000007.1 GCA_030695705.1 bacterium
CACCACATATCTAGCCACTCTAAAGAGTGGCAAAATTCTTCGTGTCCTTCCTGAAGAGATTGAGCTTTATCTGCAAAGAAAGAACGTACTTTTTCCAGCACCGGAAACTCTGCAGGAGAGCCGAAATTTCCTTCAGAAAAAAATTCAATCAAATCACGATAGCTGATACCGGTCAGTTCATGCATCAACACAAGAGGAATCTGCAATATCTTATCGAAGTGAAGAAATCCCACGGTCCAGCTAAAGGCCCGTGCTCTAATCCAATCTTTCCGTGGCATGGAAGCGGTAGCGATGACAGTATTTTCCAGTTCCGGAACGTCATTTTCTATTTCTTTTTTTGTTCCGTGGATATTGATGATTTTGGCGCAGACCGTTTCCATGCCAAATCTCTTTTGGTAATCCGGGTTAGCCATTTCAGCGTTAGGCAGGATAGTTAGGTTATAAAATCTGATCCTGTCATGCAGGCCGTTTTTAATCAGCTGATTTATGCCGTTGGTAAAGGAGTCGTACGTTTCACTTGGCAGGCCCAGGACGATGTCGGTAAAAGAGGCAATGCCCTCGAGTTTCATTCTTTGTTGAATCTCTTGGTACGAATCCAGGCTGATATTATCCCTCTTAATGTCTTTTAGCGTTGTTGGGTCCATGGATTGCATGGAGATAGATGCTCCGCTGGCTAATCCGGCATCGGAAAATATTTTTTGCACTTCATAAGAACGGTCGGTCGCGTTTTTCGTATTGGAAACCGTAATTGAAGTTGGATAGCCGGTTCTTTTTCTGGCTTCGGCGCAGTACTTAGCGATTTCAATATCTCTGGGAAGAATGCCAAAGTTGGCGTCTGCCAAGAAAGTAAATTCAACTTTGTGATCAGCGAACCAATCTATTTCTTTATAAATTCGGTCAACCTCCCACTTATAGACCTTGGAAGCGATGACGGAACCCCAATCGCAAAAAGTGCATGAAAACGGACAGCCTCGGTTTGTTTCCCAGACCGTAATCCAATTAATATCGGAATGGGCAGCCATAAGGGGATCAAAGGCGCCTTCCAGATATGGAGAAGGTATCTCGTTAAGGTTGTTGATGCGGGCGAGTCTTTCTGTCTCGATAAGACACCTGTTTTGGTCCAAATAACTGATAGACGGAATCTTTCGCCAATCTCCGGAGATATTCTGCAAAAGAAGCGAGAAAGGTCTTTCGCCTTCGCCATGAACAGCGATGTCGATGAAAGGATGATCTTTCAAATAAGTCTCTATTCTGGCCGAGGAAAGATCTGTCGTGCTGGCAAGGGGCATCTGTTTATTTTGGATATGAGACTTATATCTATCCGGTACATGCGGTCCGCCGACGACAATGGTTATTTCCGGTTTTCTGGCTTTAAGTTCTTTGGCGATAGCCAGAGATAATTGATTATTCCAGACATAGAGGCTGAATCCCGCCACGTTTGCCGGTAGTAATTTTTCCACTGCTGAATTTATGGATTCGCGGGTGAAAATCGGAATTAAGAATTCAAATCTATCAATGTCGGGAATGCTTTTGCGGGCGTAAGCCTCTAAAAGTCCGGCGGAATATGGAAGATAGCTGGCCCCGGAGAAACCGGCGTTTATTTGACACAAACCGATGGTAAGTCTTTGGCTCACTGGCTTTTCCTCCCTATCAATTTTTAAGAAACTAGTGACTTTTATTTGGTTAGAGTATGGCAGATTCCAAGGAAAATAACAATAAAATTAAGGCCGCCCGATAAAATTAAAAGTTATGCTGAGGGGCGTAATAAACTATTTGGCTGCCGGAGGTTTCAATGCAAATGGGCACATGAAGGAATTTTTTTAGTTTTTCTTTTATTTTCGGCTGGTCTTCCGGCCTGGCAAAAAGTAGCATGAAGCCGCCTCCGCCGGCGCCCAGAAGCTTGCCGCCAATCGCTCCGGCTTTCAGTCCGGTATTGTAAATCTCATCAATTTTGGGGTTGGTGATTTTAGAGGCTAAACCGCGCTTGATCAGCCAATGCTGATGCAGTAGTTTTCCAAAATCTTTGATGTCTCCATTGCCGCAAAGGATAGCCGTTCCCTCGTCGACCATCTTGGTTAGTGATTCAAGTTCGTTTCTATTGGCCGGAGTATTTTTTATCCAGCCCTTGGCAATTTTAGAGGCGTGCCGGGTAATCTCGGTGAAGACAAGCATTAAGTGGCTTTGAAATAAATCCATTCTTTCCCGGCTGATGATGATCGGGTTGACCAGAATTTTTTGCGGACCGCCGAAGTCAATACGATTGAGGCCTCCAAAGGCGGCGATGGTTTGGTCCTGGGAACCGACATTTTCTTTGATCATGTTTTGTTCAATATGAATAGCGTCCAAAGCCAGCTGCCGCTTGGTTTTCATTTCGCCTTTCAGGGCGGAGAGGGCATGCACCAGTCCGACGGTAAAAGATGAACTGGAACCCAAACCGGACATGGCCGGCAAATCGCCGTCGTGATTGATGACGATTCCATTATCCATGTTGAGATAACGAAGGGTTTCTCTTACGGACGGATGATCTATCTCGTCGATATGGCTCACCTCCTCATGTTTAGAGTAGACAATCTTGTATTTGTACTTAAAAAATGGCGGCATAAAACGCAAGCCGATATGGCAGTATTTGTTAATAGAGGCAGTAAGCACCGCTCCGCCGTTTTTTTCATACCAAGCGGGATAGTCGGTGCCACC
>JAUYPS010000017.1 GCA_030695705.1 bacterium
AACTGATAAAAACCCCGGTTCCTGCGCCAAGAGAGAATTCGAAGCGGAAACCGGCCTAAAACTGGAAAAAATTATTACTCTGGAAACCAAGGATATTAGCGGTATTTGTCCAAGTTCCCGTCAAAGCGTACAAAGATCGCGGGGATTCCTTGGTCTTCTTCCGAAACCTTTGAAACTGCTCAAACCCGAACTTGATTCGGAAGAATTTTTAAAGATTGTCCTAGTACCTCTAAAGGACTGGCTAGAACTGATAGAACAAGGTCATGCCAAAGACGCTATGGCCATTTGTTCAACTTATATGGCCTTAAGAAAACTGGGACGACTAAAATTAGTCCCATAACGCCCTTAATTTGAGGGCGTTTTTAAAACTCCAAAACAGATATTGCTCATTGCTTTTTCTAGGTTTCTTTGATATATTCCAGTCAATTTCGTCAAGTTCTTAAACAATTTAGGGAGTAAAACATGGTAGACAATGGGGACTTACGGTTAATGGCAAAATTGATCCGCAGGTTAATTCTAGAAATGACCTACCGAGGCAAAGAAGGTCATATTGGCACTGATTATTCTTGCGTTGATATTCTGACCGCCTTATACTTCTGCGACATATTGCGAGTTGACCCCCAAAATCCGACCTGGCAAGAACGCGATCGTTTTGTAATGAGTAAGGGCCACGGCGCCGCATCTTTATACGCCACCTTGGCGGTCAAAGGATTTTTTCCGGAAGAATTACTGAATGCTTTTTGTCAAGAAGGATCATCTCTCTCGGCTCATGTTACCTTTGACTGTTTGCCGGGAGTGGAATCTTCCGCCGGTTCCGGAGGACATGGATTGCCTATGGCTGTTGGGATGGCCTTAGCAGCCAAACATGACAACAGAAACTCAAAAATATACGTGCTGGTAGGCGACGGGGAATGCCAGGAGGGCTCCATCTGGGAAGCTCTCTTATTCGCTGGGCACCATCAGCTGGATAATCTTACCCTTATCATTGACCACAACAACCTGCAAACCGCCGAAAAAGTTTCCGAAGTGGTTGGTCTTGAACCGCTGAGGGGAAAAATGGAAAGTTTTGGATGGCAGGCTCAAAATATCAATGGCCATGACATTGATCAAATAAGAAATGCCCTGCTACCAGGAGAGCCGCAGTCCAAACATGGGCCAAGCACCCCTCGAGTGATTATTGCCAAAACAATAAAGGGCCGCGGAGTTTCTTTCATGGAAAACAATCCTATCTGGCATGGCCGGTGTCCGAACGAAGAAGAGTACCGCCAAGCCTGGGAGGAATTATCATGAGAACAGATGTTGTTGAAACAATCTACCGAGCAGCTTTGAAAGACCCCAACATTTTTTTGATAACCGGCGACTTGGAACATTCTTCCGCCAAAAATTTTAAGCAAAATCTTCCGGACCAGCACATCAACATCGGCATGGCTGAACAGAATATGATCGGCGTGGCCGCCGGGTTGGCTCTCTCCGGAAAAAAAGTATTCACCATCTCAATTATTACTTTTGCCACCATGCGCTGTTTCGAACAAATCAGAAATGATATCTGCTATCAAAATCTGGATGTAACCGTCATTGGAGATGGTGGCGGCTTTTATTACAGCAAATCCGGCGCCACCCATAATCCCATCGAGGATATCGCCATTATGCGCACTCTGCCTAATATGAAAATAATTGCCCCGGCCGACTCACAACAAGCCAGATTACTTACCGAAAAAATTATTCAATCGCGAGGACCTTTTTATCTGCGTCTTGGCGGAAAGGTTGTCCCGGCCATTGAAGAACTGCGCGCTGACGGGCAACCAGAGATTGAAATGGGCAAAGGCCAGGTCATTCATATCGGGTCTGACGTTACCATATTTTCCTTTGGTCCCATCATTCGGGAAGCGCTGACGGCAGCGGAGATATTGGCTTCCTGCGGTATCAGAGCCGAAATAATTAATTTGCACGCCCTTAAACCTATTGACCGAGAACTGATTGAGGATAGATTTAATCGCCGGCAAGCCATCTTCACCTTGGAAGAGCATAGCGTCATTGGCGGTTTAGGCAGTGCCGTAGCGGAAATAATTTGCCCGTTATTTCACTGTCATCGTCGCCATTCAATTTTTAAAAGTTTTGGGATTAAAGATAAATTCACCAAAACGGTCGGCTCTCGGCAATATCTTTGGCAAATCAATGGTTTGACCGGCCAACAAATTGCCAATCAAATCATTGCCTCTTGTACTTGTATTTAGTAAAGCTCCTCCTGATAGGAGCTTTTTTATATAAGTTTCCCATATTAAAACCACCCTAAATATCGAGTGGTTGATATATTCAATTAATGGTGTCCGGCAATTTCTTGGTGGGGATTTTTGTTGCCATAAAGGTGGGCTCCTTGGCGGTTGCCCCACCAGACCACTTTCTGGTACCACTCCTCCCAGGAATCCCAACGCTCTGTCCGCTCGGTCGTTTTGGTGGTTCGATCAAATGTGTATTGATGACATCCCGGAACGACGGCTACGCTTTTTCCGACTAGTCCCGCTCTGTAGAATTCCCAGATGTTATAGGATAAAGTTAATTCTAAGTCGCTGGTTTGGAAGGGTAATTTAATCAAGGATTGGTTCAACTTAACGGCCTCGGATAAAATATCCGTAACTGGTTGATATCCTAGACAACTTACCAATAGTTTTTCCGCTTCTTGATAAAATTCGGCCAGTTTATTTTTTTTGCAAAGCTCTATAAACACAAGTTCATTAGTCGGCCACCAAATATCAAGGTAATCTTTGGAATGAACATATTCCTCTTGGCCTTCTTGTATTCCTTTGACCATCTTCTCAAAAGAATTATATATTTCTGCCAAAATCGGAAAAGTTTCCGATTGAACAGCTTTTTCCATAATGGTTTTGAAAATTTGGCCATAAGGCAGGTGATATACTTCGTGGAGAACCATGATGGGAATCTGCAAAAGTTTATCAAAGTAGAGTAGGGTCACCATGTAACAGAGAACGTGAGTTCTGACCCAATCTTTTCGAGACATGGTGTTGGTGGCGATGACAAGTTCCTGATATTCTTTAATCCCACTAATCGAGTCATTTCTTTTGCCATGAGTGTTGATGATTGGGGTGCGGACAATTTCCATACCGTATCGTTCTTGATATTCTGGATTTCCCATTTCGGTATTGCGTAAAATCGAGAGGTTATTGAAATGGATATGGTTATGTTGGCCATTAGTGATGAGAGTCGAAATGCCGTCAAGAATACTGTCATAAGTTTCTTCCGGCATGCCGGGAATAATATCAGTCATGGTTAAAATTCCCGCCCCCGCTAATTCTTTTTGCATGGCGGAATATTCATCAAGTTTCATATTGTCCCGGCGAACCGCTTCGAGGGTGCCAGGATTGAGAGATTGCTGGGACATCACCGTGGCTTTATTCAAACCGGCCTTTTCCAATATTTTTAGCGCACGAATCGTATGTGGTTTTGGATTCTTTGCATTTTGGGTGGAGACGGCTTCAGGATAACCAAACTTTGCTTTTGATTCGATAAAAAATTCGGCAATCTGAACATCTCGCGTTAAAATGCCAAAGTTAGCGTTGCAAAGAAAAGTGTAAGAGATTTGGTGTTCACCAGCCCACATAATATCGGCGTAAATTTGTTCCATCGGAAATTTACTGACCTTATCTTCCGTGGCTCCTCCCCAGTCGCAGTAAGAGCATTGATAGGGGCATCCCCGGTCGGTTTCATATCTTTTGATCCATTTTTGGTCGGGAAAAGCGGCCATCAGCTTATCGAATATTCCAGTGGTAAACGGCGAAGGAGTTCCGGCCAGTTCTTTGTCTCCCATCCGTTCCAGCTTCATGTTGAAATGAAAATTGCCGTTGTTATCCAGAAAACTAATTTGAGGAATAGTACTTTTGTCTCGACAGCCATCAATGGCCATTTGTTCCAGAATAATTTTGAATATTCTCTCTCCTTCGCCATGACAGGCCAGATCAATAAAAGAGTGCGCGTGATGAAAGTCCTCCGTAAAATGAATTCTTTTGCGTTTTAGTTCATCTGGATCCAATTCCACCGTTCGATTCCGGCGGAATTGCTTTTTGCTGTCGGGAACTTGCGGCCCGCCAAAAATGACTAGGCCGTTTGGTTTCCGGCGTTTGTAGTCCTTGGCGATGGCTAAGGAGTTTTGCTCGTTCCAAACATAACTGCTAAATCCCACCAGATCGCACTCGCTTAACATTTCTGAGGATTCTTCAATCCGCATAAATTTATAAATGGGAAGTTGAAATTCGTAATCCTTAGCATAAGTCAGATATTTCTGGGCGTAGGATTGGAGCATGCCCGCTACCAAAGGCAAATAATACTGATCGGGAGCATTCAATCCGCCGGAAAAACTGTTTCCCAGTTCGACCAGCCCGACCTTAATTTTTTTGTTTGGCTTCACCGCTGTTCTGTTGGAAAGAATTTGTTCGGTGAGGATGGCCAAGGGATTGGTTCTTTTAGATGATTCTGCGGACATCTCCACCTCCTTTTTAAAGTTCTAATCTTTCATATACCATAAATCATTTTGTTTAATTTGGCAATAAAATGTGCAGGATATTGACATAAAGCAATATTACATTTATATTTTCAAAACGCTCAAGATCTTTGACAAGGGGGAAATATGAACTTCCAACTGAACGGTCGGACTGCTCTGGTAACCGGCAGTAGTCGGGGAATTGGCAAAGCTATTGCTATAGCCTTAGCAAAAGAAGGTTGCCATCTCTATCTTTGTGCTAGAAATGCCGAAGGACTAGAAAAAACGTGTCAAGAAATTAGAAAGGTTGGGCACAATGCTTTTTACCATTGCCTTGACGCCACCAACCCAAAGCAGATTAAAAACTTTTTTGATAATTTTAAAGACAATCTTGATATCTTGGTAAATAATATCGGAGGCGGAACAGAAAAAACCAATAAACTTTTTGAAATTTCTGAAGAAGATTGGCTGGAGACATATAAACTGAACGTCCTAAGCACGATGTGGTTTACTCAATATGCCTTACCTTTCTTAGAAAATTCGACACAGGCCAGAATCATTAATATTGGCAGCGCCACCTCTCACCAGCCAGGATTTAATAATCCCCACTATGGTGCGGCTAAATCTGCTTTAGATCACCTGACCAAACGCCTAGCCAACGAACTGGCCCCGAAAGGAATCTGTGTTAATGTGATCGGGCCGCACGCCCTGCTTGGTGAAACTTGGGAAAGAGATGTCGTGAACCGAGCCAAAATCCAGAATTTATCATTAGAAAAGGCCCGGGAAACTATGACCAAAGAAGCTCTGGCGAAAATCCCTCTCGGCCGGCAAGGCACCCATGAAGACGTAGCAAATCTGGTAGTTTTTTTAGCCTCCAGCCGAGCGAATTTCATAACCGGAACATATATCCCGGTTGATGGCGGCACCTTTAGAGCTATCCCATAGGAGAGAACATGAGATACCGGCCAC
>JAUYPS010000009.1 GCA_030695705.1 bacterium
TCAATGGTGTGGTATTTTTCAAAAATTTCTTCCTTGAACCATTTATCGATCGGGTCCCAAAACTCTTTCCCCACCAAAACAACTGGAATTTTGTCAGATATTTTTTTTGTCTGTATTAAAGTTAGTAATTCAAAAACTTCATCAAGAGTGCCGAATCCCCCGGGGAAAAATACATAAGCCCTGGCAGCAAAGGAAAGCATTACTTTTCTAACAAAAAAATAGTGGAAAGCGATGCTTTCTTTTACATAAGGATTGATCCTCTGTTCCATTTCCAATTTTATGTTTAAACCAAGAGAATCTCCATTGCCTTCTACAGCTCCCCGATTGCCTGCCTCCATAATACCAGGGCCCCCACCGGTTACTACAGCAAAACCATCTTCTCCAGCCATCTTTCCAAGCTTACGAGCTTCTTCATACCAGCGATCTCCTTCGACAAATCTGGCGGAGCCGAAGAAAGAAACCGTCTTTTTAAAATCAGCTAGAAATTGCCAGCCATCGACAAATTCCGAAAGTATCCTAAAAACCCGCCAATGCAAAGAGGTTCTGAAGTCATTCGGCTTAGCTGGTTCTTCCGGCAATTCAGATGCCGGTAAATTCATCTGTCCTTTTTTATTTTCTTCATCTATTCCATCCATATTGTATTAACTATACAAGAGGCCTGCCTACAAATCAAATACTTCTCCGCCTGCCGGAACCATTGCCTCTACCTTCAATTCTTTTTTGACTTGCTCTGCCAGAGCTTTGGCCGATTCCTCTTCCCCTTGCACCACAAAAACCTTTTTCAATTTACCATCTAGATTGGCTCTTACCACCCAATCCAAGAGTGCTGGCTGATCGGCGTGAGCGGAATAAGCGCCAATGCCCTTAACTAAGCACCTGACCGCCACCGGCTCGTTAAAGATAGTTACTTCCCTATTGCCGTCTAAAATTCTTCTGCCCAAACTTCCTGCCACCTGATAGCCCACGAATACTATCACGCTATTTGGATCTGAAAGATATCGCCGTTCATGATGCAGAATCCTTCCACCATTAGACATCCCTGAACCGGCAATAATAATTTTGGGAGACGGGGTATCATTGATGCTTTTCGACTCCTGGACCGTTTGGGTTTCGCGCAATGTTGGAAAATTAAAAATACCATTTCCTGTCCCGACAAAATTCTTGGCCTCTTTATTTAAATAACTTTCAAAACGGCCATAGACCTCGGTCATTTTGTTGGCTAAAGGACTATCGACAAAAACAGGCACGGTCAAAAGTTCTTCTGCCGTAAAAAGTTTATGAAGCTCAAACAAAATCTCCTGGGTGCGTTCGATAGCAAAAGAAGGAATCATCAGAACGCCCTTGTTCTTGATAATATGTCTCACGAGTTCTCTGAAAATGGCGCTTCTTTCTTCTCGATTTTCGTGCACTCGGTTACCATAAGCCGACTCTATCACCACATAATCGGCGTCATCGACAAATTCTTTGTCCGGCAAAAGTAACGAAGGTGAATTACCTAAATCACCGGTAAAATAAATTTTGCGGCCATCCCACTCAAAACAAGTAATGGCCGAACCCAGAATATGGCCGGCATCAAAAAAGGTGGCAGATACTCCCTCTCCCAATTGCATTTTCTGATGATATGGAATCCCCTCAATCAAGCCCATCACTCCGGCAATGTCATCTCGAGTATAGAGTGGATCATGGTTGTCATTTTTGGCTTCTTCTGCCATGTGCCCCCAGTTGTCCGGAAAAGCCCGGCGCATCAGTTCTTTGGTCGGCTCCACAACAAAAACTTTTCCCCGAAAACCTTCTTTGTAAAGTTTGGGCAAACGGCCAATATGATCAGTGTGACTATGGGTAATAAAGACATAATCAATTTCGGCCGGATCGTAAGGAAATTTTTCGTAATTTAATTCTTCGGCATATTTAAATCCTTGGAATAGTCCGCAGTCAACCAAAATTTTTAGCCCATCATGCTCCAACAAATAATTCGCTCCCGTCACCGACATCGCTCCGCCGTGAAAAGTTAAACGCATGGCTTTATTTAACCATAGACTGAACTTTGTTTTCCAGTCGTTCAAAAGCTTTCTTCGATGGTATTTCTAAGACCACATCGAGAATATTCTTCAAAGTGTGGTTCATCTGATCAAGTCGGGTATCCACTTGATCAAATCGGGCATCCACTTTATTAAAACGCTCATCCACCCGATCAAACTGATTTTTAGTAATTATAGCCAGTTCGTCGACAGTCATCTTTTTGCCGTTTTTATTGTTTCTTCTTTCCATTTTTGTTTTTACTAATTACATTTTGATACTTTTTTATAAAATCTGTTACTGGTTGTCCGCATTTCATGCAAAAAGAATAACGAGACCAAAAACCAGCTGCTGAAGCCATAACCGCTTCGCCTTTAATTTCTTTTTTACAAATATCCCATTTAGTCACAAACATGTTCCAAGCATAACAAGCCAAAAGATAATGGCAAGTTGATAATAAAAGTTATTAAATGTTAAGTAGTTGACTTTATGTTGTTGCTGTTGTATCTTGTAATTAAGCTATTTAAATTTACAGGAGAGATAAAATGAAGAGGGTTTTCTTGGCATTTTGGGTCGTAGTATTTTCCACAAGCGGAGAGAATAATGCTCAAATTTTAGGAAAAGAGTCTTACAAAGAAAAGATGACTGTAAGAGTTGACCTTGATGACGATTCCGTACCAGAAACTCGATTTCTGTTTATGGCTAAAGAAGCAAAGCTGTCTAAAAAAGAAAGGTCTCGTGGCTTGATCAAAGTTATAGATGCACAGTTTCGTCTTCAAAACTTTCGTGTCGATGATCCTGGGGTAAGGGGTAGATTTGAAATTTATCGGTTAGCCACAGATACAGCCAAAATAAGAATTGTTTACCAAGAACATGGATACCTGCCGTCTTACATAGGTTCTGCTTGGTCTGATTATGCTTGGCCAGAATTGGGTGTAGTCTTACGCCTGAACTATGGCTTTTCTCAATTCATTGGACCAACTTTGACAGAAAACAAACAATTTTTCCAAATAGCACTACTGGAAGGACTTGGAGAAAAGATGTATTCGCTTATTGAAAAGTCGCCAGACAAATTCGCTCAACTTATTTCTCCTGATACGCTGGTAAAACAAACAAATAACTTTTTTGCCGCCATTATGATCATGTTGGCTTTTTCGCAAAATTATCAAACCGAGTGGCAAATTCCAGCTCGACCATAATTAATCCTTTTTACTGCTTTGTGTCCCGCATGCGCGGGATTTTTTATTCCACATACCCACTAGCTTGTTTGCGGAACATACGAGCATAGACACCGTCTTTTTTCATCAAGGACTCATGGTTCCCCTCTTCGGTTATCCGGCCATTTTGCAGGACGATAATTTTATCGGCATTTTTAACCGTGGAGAAACGGTGAGAAATTAAAATTAATGATTTGTCTTTATAAACCTTGTAGAGGTTATCGAAAATTTTGGCTTCCGCTTCCGCATCGATGGCCGAGGTCGGCTCATCCAGAATCAAAACCGGCGCCTCTTCGTAAAAAGCGCGGGCCAAAGCCAATTTTTGCCATTGGCCATGGGAAAGTTCTATGCCCTCTTCAAATCTCCGCCCCAAACGCTGATCATATTTTTTTGGCAGTTCCTCAATAAATTCGGCCGCGCCTGATTTACGAGCCGCCTCCCGCATTTTTCTTTCATCGATAGTATCGGAATTACCAAGCAAGATATTATCTTTCACCGTCAGCATGAATTTAACAAAGTCTTGGAAAAGAGTGCCGATAAATTTGTACCAATGGCTTAATTTAAGATCGCGCAGATCATAGTCATTAACCAAAATCTGTCCTTCGGTCGGATCGTAAAATCTAAGTAATAGTTTAGTCAAAGTAGTTTTGCCGGCACCATTTGGGCCGACGATAGCCAAATGCTCTCCGGGTTTAAGTTCAAAAGAAATATTTTTTAAAACTTTCGGTCCGTCCGGATAACCAAAATTTACATTTATAAACTGGATTTTCGGCGGAGCAATTTCGGCAAACTCATGGCCGGGAACTTTTTCTTTAATAACCTTCGGCAAATCAAGAACGTCGAAATAATAACCGACATACAAATTGTTCTCATAAATACGGCCGAATCCGTTAACCATTCTCTGCGCGCCGAACGAAACACGGTCGAGCATTTGCGAAAAGAAGGTGAAGGCACCAATACTTATTATACCAGCAGCCGTTGCTCCCAATCTTGAATAAGTAAGAAGAAATAAAACCACCACCTCAAGAACGGTCGGAAAGTAAATACCAAACATCCTTTGATTCGGGAATGTTCAGGTTGTAAACATTCCAAGCAACTTTACTATATTTGTTTCTTAGAACAAATCTGGGGACAGTAGCCGCTGTCATTATTAAAGGAATCCAGAAGCCAAATGGAATAAGCACTAAAAAAGCGCCGATAAATGTACCGGCCGATAAAAAAACAAAAAATAAGTCATCAAAAAAGCTGGGAATCCGCCAGGTATGGCCTTCGGAGGCTTTCTTGATCAGATTTTGGGTTTCGGTGCTTTCAAAATGAGGTATATCCAGTTCGGACATTTTTTTGGAAAAGTTAAAAGTAAGAGCATTTTCCATCTTAAACCCAAAAATTTTACTCAAGTACTCATAGTGATAAAAATTTTGCAAATCACTAAAGAGATCCAGGGCGTAACGAAAAGAAAAAAAAGAAAGGAGGGCTAAGGTAACTATTCCAGCCGTATTGACTACCCGCACTAACTCATCAAGAATTATACGAGAAATGTAACTTAAAATAATAGGAAAAACTGCTCCTAATAATGTAAAAAGCACTGTCAGCACAAAAACTCGGCGATCAACCTTCCAAGTCAGCTTTAAAACACGCATGGCGTTTTTAAAAATATGGGCTGACGACTTTTTTTCTGTTTTTTCCGCCATAAATTAAATCAGACTCGCTACCAGATACCCGATTATCGAAAGCGCCGCGATGGGAGGAAGAGCGGCCATGGGACGACGGATTTTTTGATTCATAAAAATTAAGTGAGTAACCAGAAGACCGAGAATAGAAAAACCGGCCACGATAAAGGCCTGGACAAAAGAAACGCGCGCTATGGAAACAACCAAAACCAGAGGCAGGGCAATATCCCCGCTTCCCAAAATCATAAAGTCAACGCCCGGTTGAACGGCAGAAATTTTCTCTTTAAATCCGGAAAATTTGTTGGGGATAATAAAACCGAAAATAGCCCGGGAAGCAATCATGCCTTCGGCCATTTTAACCATGTGCTTGGTCCAATAAACCGCAACAATATCGTAAAGAGAAAGAATGGCTAAAATCCAAACCGCTATGATCGGTTTAATGCTCAACCCTAAAATCGCCCCAATTCCGGCGAGACCGAAAATTACGGCGATATTTAAAACCGCCACGCGTGGAATTACGGTCATAGAAACCACCACAGCTAAAGAAGCCAAAAGAGCGAAGGGTGGCCGCAGAAAAAGAGAGAAGACGATCTGCGCTCCGCTAAAGATAATCAACCACAAAAAACCTCGAAAGAAAAAACGGCTGGCCTTCCCTCTTTTTACCGCCAGAAAAATAAAAAGAAAAATAAAAACAGCTAAAATGAAAAAATCTGTCAGAGTAAAATGAAAATCAGCCGAAACATCTTGCACCAGATGACCCAGTTCCGGTTTGGTAAGAAAACGGAAGGCAGTCCATAAGCCAAGAGCTTGGACAGCTCCAAACAAAATGGCCTCTTTAACGAATAATGATCGCGCCAGCTTCATTAGGATTTTTTTCGTTGTGGTAATTAAAAATTCCGGAAGTAGAAAATGTGTAAGAAAAAGAGTTCTTGGATGGGATTTCTCCGATATTAGAAAAACCGACTCCGTTTTGCTGGTCCTTTTCCGAATCAGGCACAATTCTTACCGCTAGCAAACTGTTGTTTTGAAATTTGACCATATCGCCGTTATGAATGCGTAAATTGGTTGGACTGAAAACTCCTCCGCTGTAAAACACGGAATAAGTCCGGGGAGGACGAACCATTCCGTTGCGCCCGGTACTGGCCGTAGCCGGATCATAGTTAACACTACGTCCAAAATATAAGACCGCTACCGAAAGCAGCACTAATAAAAGCATAATTAAAATCCAAGGCAGTCCATGCGGCTCCCGCTGATCAGAATGGTCCAACAATTTTTCTTTGAGATTAAAACGAAGCATTATTAGCCTATTTTAACACATTAAATCAAATGAAACAATTAAAATGCCCTGCCATAGCAGGGCGGAAAAACATTAAGCTGGATTATTTAAAACATCGCCAACTATTTGAATCATCTTTTTAACCAAAGCACCCTTTTTGTTTTTACCTCGGACAATATGGCAAACATGAACAAGAAAAGTTCTGTCCGGATGTTCTTTGGAAAGAAATTGAATCGAGCCGGAGTTAAAAATGATTTTCTTATCTAAACTTTTTTGCCTCTTAAATTTAGCTTGCATTTTTAGCCCCCTCTCTGCGTCTTTAATAAAGTTTCTATCGCAGGTTAGTAAAATAAATATGGGTGCCGTGAAAAGGAATTTATAAATGTGATACTGATCCGACAAAATCAGTTTTTTAATCAAACCGACTACCTGGAAATCAAATATTCCCAATGATTTAAAAAGTGAGGGGAAATAAACGATTTTTATCTCATATCTGCCATCGGCAACCAAACTATCAAAAGCGTCACTGTCTACCGGGGGCGTGTCCTCATCCAAAAAAATAAAAACCGGAATTTTTTCCTTTGAAGCTTTTGCAGGATCCAAACTTTTTCTCCCTGGATTTAAAGGAACCTATAATAAATAAAACTTAACAGATTATTATTTCAAGGTCAAAATGTCGGACACCACCTGGCGATCTGACCAAGGAATCTTTCGTCCGCCGGCTACAGCCAAAGTAGTTTCCGACCCTTTACCGGTTATGACCACCGTATCGTCTTTGGTGGCCAGAGCCAAAACACAGGCGATCGCCTCTTGACGGTCGAGAATTACTTTCACCTTATGTTTACCAGTTTCCGGTTCAGCATGTGGTGAGCTTGTCGAATCCGGAATTCCTGAAGCAATATCTTTGATAATGCTTTGCGGATCTTCGTCGTACGGATCCTCGTTAGTCAAAATTATTTCATCGCAATACTGCGAGGCGATCCGGCCAAACTCGGGCCTTTTCCATTTGTCCCTGCCGCCTCCGCATGCTCCTAAAACACAAAGCAGTTTTCTTCCGAGCGGAAGTTTTTTGCGCAAATATGAATAGACGAGCTCCAAAGAATCCGGGGTATGGGCATAATCAATCACCACCCGGAATGACTGGCCGGAGTTAATATATTCCATCCTGCCCGGAACGGAAACAACTTTCTCCAAGGCCCTCTTGATGGTCTCGATCTTTATTCCATAATTTTCTGCTACTGCTACCGCCGCCAGAATATTGTATTTATTAAAGTCCCCTTCCAAAACGGTGTTTAATTCTAATTTAGACCAATCATGCCAGCCATAAAGAATTTTTTTGTTGGACTTGAATTTCTTAAATCTTTCCAAAAGCGGTTCATCCTCGTTAAGGATATGGGCATGCTTAGCTTTTTTGAAAAGCATTTCTTTGGCCTGGATATAATTTTCCATAGACCCATGACTCTCGAGATGCTCGGGATAAATATTGGTCAGCACCGCTGAATCGAATCTGATTCCCAGGTGTCTTTTTTGCTTGATTCCTTCAGAAGTCACCTCCAGCACTAGATACTTACAGCCAGCTTTCTTCGCCTCTCGCATAAATTTGTGCATCTTGAATCGGCCCGGCATAGTCATTTTTAAGTTATTCGGCCATTCTTTGTCTTTGATTTTGTAACCAAGGGAACCAATGGCCGCCACTGGTGCCGGCTCGCCCTGAGACCCTCGAAGAGCTTCTTCTAAAACTTTTGAAATTAAAAAAACGGTAGTGGATTTACCTTTAGTACCGGTAACGCCAATTACCTTTATGGAGCGCGAGGGAAAGCCGTAAAACAAAGACCCGGCCCAAGCCAGTCCCCAATGATAAATCGGCTGACCGGCCTTAAATAACCGTCGAGGAATAATTTTCCGGCCAAAGTTTAATAATTTTTCTAAAGTTTTATTCTCGTTAAGCATTAAAATATTTTGCGCCCCAGCTTATAGGCCATGTGCCACCACCAGGAGGTGGTCCGATCGAAAGAACCTGGACGCTCCACGGTGCGGCCGCCCCAGCCCAGTTTAAATCTGGTTACCCCCGGCCAGTGGCGCGGATCAATTCCCCACATATCATAATTTTCAAAACCTTCTTGCTTCAAAAATTTAATTACCGACCAATGTAATAAATATGGCGCCATCAGATGACGATAGTCATAATCAGAGGCACCATGCAGGTAGTAACCTGTTCCTTTGTACATGAGAAGAACTAAACCGGCTACCGGTTTATCCTGATGATAAGCTAGAAAGAGTTTAGTTTTTATTTCTGAAGCACCGCCGAAAAAATTCAATAACTTTTTGTAGTAATCTTTGGAATGAGAAGAAAATTTATCCCTCTTAGCCGTTTTCTTCATTAATTTCCAAAACAAATCTAAGTTATCCACATCCCAGGTTGGACCTGGGATGTGGATAACTACGTCGTTTTTTTCGGCTACTTTGATATTGTATCTGGTTTTGTAATGCAAACGGTCCAAAAGTTGATCCTCGATTTGGGTTAAATCAAGAATTACTGTTTTGGCCGGCTGTATTTCTTTCTTTGACCTTTTGAATTTATTTTTGGCCAGAAATTGGGCCACACTGTCGTTAAGCGGTTCGGTCTTTATAAAAATCGCCTTTTCCTCTTTGGCTAGTTTTTTTAAATATCGGATAAAATTCATCACTTCATTATCTATTCCGCCGGTCATTTGATTAAAATCCATCTCCGGTCCGTGCGGGATATATAGATAACTTTTTTTAAAAGGTAACGGCAGCCGGATTATGCCTGTTTGGACTCCACCTTGATCATAGAAAAAAACAGGCCTTCCCTGCGACTTTTGAAAATTAAACCAATCTTTTGATTGTAGAAATGAAATCATTTTTTATCTATTTCTTGTTCTTGCTTAAAACTTTGAGCGCTTGTTTGATCTTTTCTTCGGAGGTCTTGGCTTCAGCCGTTACGGCTTTGACCGCTTCACGAGCGTGGTAAGCGGAATATCCCAAAGAAACCAGAGCATCGATGGCCTCCCCCTCGGAAGCAAAGTCGCGATCCTTATTCATGCCATAATCCTTCTCCATCAGCTTAGTTTTCAATTCAAGAATAATTCTTTGGCTTGTTTTTGGACCAACTCCGGAAAGTTTTCTAAGATACTCGCTATCTCCTTTCACTATGGCTAGCTGTAAAGAAGGTAAATCCACGGAAGATAGCAGTCCTTGAGCAGATTTTGGACCCACTCCCGACACGGTTAAAAGCAAACTAAAAAAAGACAACTCCTCGGGGGTTTCAAACCCATAAAGTTCAAAAGTTCCTTCTCGTGTATTGAAATTCGGATAAATAAATAACTTGACTTTAGACCCTACTTTTGATAAAATACCATGAACTCTTTCTGGCAATACCACCCTATAGCCCACCCCATTGGTATTTATGATTACCGAACTGTCTGAAACCGCTTCAATAACGCCGGAAATAAAGGAGATCATGCCAAAATTATGGCATAAACAAACCTCATGTTCAAATTAACCTCAAAATTCAAACCGACCGGAGACCAGCCGGAGGCAATTAAGAAAATAACCAAAAATCTTAAAAATGGCTTGAGACATCAGACCCTTTTAGGCGTAACCGGCTCAGGAAAAACTTTCACTATCGCCAACGTCATCGCCAACGTAAAAAAGCCAACCTTGGTTGTTTCCCCCAATAAAACCCTGGCCGCCCAGCTCTATCAGGAATTTAAAGAATTTTTCCCTAAAAACTCCGTGCACTATTTTGTCAGCTATTACGACTACTACCAGCCGGAGGCCTACATCCCCCACACCAACACCTATATTGAAAAGGACTCCCGCATCAATGAAGAAATAGACCGCTTGCGCCACGCCGCCACCCAAGCTCTCTTAACCAGAGACGATGTAATTATTGTGGCCTCTGTTTCCTGTATTTATAACCTCGGCTCTCCGGAGGAATATAAAAAATTAAGTTTGGATATTTTTGAGGGACAAAAAATAACCGCCAGTGAGTTTAACCGGCTTCTTCTGCGTCTGCAATATGTTCCGGATGTGGAACTAAAAAGAGGTAAATTCCGCAAAACAAGAGAAGAGTTTGAAATTATCCCCGCCACCGGAAACGAAGTGCTGAAAGTTAAAATTCTAAATAATCACATCAAAAAAATCAGCATAGCCGAGGGTATCGATCTAGACGCTTTAGAATTTGATGATTTAAAATTTGAACGGCTTATCTCGACCAAAATATTTCCGGCCAAATATTGGATTGCCCCGCAGAACAAACTGACCTTGGCTCTTAGCAACATCAAAGCCGAAATGGAAAAACACACCGCTAAACTCAAAAAACAAGGACTCCTGGAAGAGGCATTCAGGCTGAAAGAACGGACGGAATACGACCTTGAAATGATAAAACAGACCGGCTACTGCCATGGCATAGAAAACTATTCCTGCCATTTGGACTTCCGCAAACCGGGCGAACCCCCCCACACTCTGATTGATTTCTTCAAAACCAAAAAGGACTTTTTAACCATCGTCGACGAGTCGCATATTACCATACCCCAGCTGCGCGGAATGTTTCATGGTGACCACTCCCGCAAATCTACTTTGATCCGTCACGGTTTCCGTCTGCCTTCCGCCATCGATAACCGTCCTCTAAAATTTGACGAGTTCGCCAAACGACTTAAACAAGCGATTTACGTTTCGGCTACGCCAAATGATTTTGAATTAAAAAAATCCGGAAAAAACGGCGTGACCGAACAACTAGTCCGCCCCACCGGATTACTGGATCCGACTGTTGAAATTGTCAGAACGGAAAATCAAATTAAACATCTCATCGAAGAAATCAAAAAACGCACCGCCAATAAACAAAGAGTGCTGGTCACTACTCTGACCAAACGGATGGCTGAAGACCTAACCGAGTATCTCTCTAACGAAAATATTAAAGTTAATTATATCCACTCGGAAATTAAAACCCTGCAACGTCTGGAAATTATCCGGGACTTACGTTTAGGGAATTACGACGTAATCGTCGGAGTGAATTTACTCCGCGAAGGATTGGATCTGCCGGAAGTATCTTTAATTGCTATTCTTGATGCCGATAAAGAGGGCTTTCTGCGTAACGCCACGACTCTCATCCAAACCATGGGACGGGCTGCCCGCAACATCGACGGCCACATTGTGATGTACGCCGACAAAACCACTAAATCAATGAAGTCCGCCATTGCCGAAACAGTCCGCCGGCGTAAAACCCAAGAGAAATATAACCTCAAAAACAAAATCACTCCCACCACCATCATTAAAGAAATTTCCGTCAGTGACTTGCCGGCTTTTTCCAAAACAGCCACTTATGCTGGTTATGACCTGTCCAAAACTTCAAAGTTTAACTCCGTCCGCCAACAATTAACCCAGCTTCAAAAAGAAATTGATCGGGCCATCAAAAAACTTGATTACGAAAAAGCCATCGTGATCAGGGAGCAGATTAAAGAACTCAAAAAAAGAATATAAAAAAAACCGACCAATCGGCCGGCATTTACAGATACTTTTGTCTCAAATGGCTCAGACAAAGAATTCCAATAATTTCTTGTAGGTCATTTACTATAAAATCTGCCTTGACTGTAGCGCTACATTCTCTTTCCACCAAAATAGTTTTGCAACCGGCCCTAGAGCCGGCTCTTGCATCTTTATATGTATCCCCGATCATGTATGATTCCCGCAAATCAATTCCCCACTTATCGGCTGCCACCAAAATCATTAGGGGCGATGGTTTCCTGAGAAGGCATCCGTCATCGTCAGTGTGTCGGCACATAAAAACATCGTCCAAATCTAAGCTCTTAACCACTTCGTCCTGAATTTTTTGCCACTCTTCAGCACTCAGATATCCATGCGACACATCCGGCTGATTGGTAATCATTATCCTCAAAAACCCATATTCTTTTGCAATTTCTAAAAGATGATGAACGTGAGGAGCAAATTCTAACTCATCAAAAGCAAAGGGGGCGGTAAACTTTTCAGGATGATTTGGTCGTTTGATAATTTTAATAAGCGTCCCATCACGATCGAGAAAAAGGGCTTTCTTCAATTTACACCTCTTTAACTTTATGTAAATGAACCTTTGAAGTGCAACACCTCTTAATCATGGATATAATCCGGAATATGAGGTATTTACATTTCAGCAAGACCGAGCGTCTTGAACTCTCGATCCTACTGAAGAAGGGTTACTCCTTGAGAGAGATTGGTC
>JAUYPS010000044.1 GCA_030695705.1 bacterium
GGCGACGGTAATTTATCAAAACCAGGCCCTCGCGCTGTGAGATTAAGAATTACTTGCGATAACAAATACCCTCAACTTATAAAAAGGATTTTTAAATCTTTGCAACTATTGTTCCCTGAAAATAAAGTTGGACTTGTCTCTAGAAAAGAGTTTCATGCTACTGATGTAAGTATATATTCTAATCATCTAGAATTATTACTTGGCTGGTCAGCAAAAAATGGTTCTAAATTTATCCAGAATGTATCAGTGCCGGAATGGATAAAAGAAAAAAGAGAGTATAAAATAAACTGTTTGAGGGGTTTAATCGAAACAGATGGTTCAATTTATATAGATCGAGGATACAAAATGGTAAATTTTACAGCAAATATTTTTAAATTATCCATGGACTTCAACGAAATGGTTTTGTCACTTGGTTTCAATCCTCATATCTACAAAGTTGTTCCTTGTAAAAATAAGTATAACTTTAATCAACAGCCATTTTATCACGTTCGCCTTTCCAAAAATGTTTCCGAATTTTTAGATTTAGTTAAACCAGATAAATCGTGAAAAAATATTACTACTTGATCAGTTTGGTTTTTGTGTTCATTATTCCTGCGGGCATTGCCAGCTATTTTGTATTTGATCGCATTCCTTTCGTTAATCTCATTATTTTTGTTGGAAGTATTACCCTTTTGGGTGGCATTTGGGATATTTGGGCAACTAGACACGGCAAGAGAGATCCAGTATGGCTTTGGCAGTTTAACTTTAAAGATACTTTGGGCATAAAATTATTTGACTTACCTATAGAGGAGTACATTTTTTATGTAGCAAGCAGTCTTTATATTGTATTTATTTGGGAAGGAATTAAATTGATTCTTGAAACTAAGGATTTATTAATGATCGTTACTTTGCCGTTCCTTGGTCTGTGGTCACTACTTACGATTTTAATTCCATATGCACGCAGAGCAAAAAATGACAAACTGCAGCCATAATAATTAACTTTATGACCATCTTTGGAATAATCGGCTTAATTATTATTTCCGCCGCGGTTTGGATAAGAAACGAGAGACGGCAGAATATTTTCTTTATCGCCGGCGGCTTGTTTTTATTGGTTTACAGTTTAAGCATCCAAAGCGCAATATTTTCCATCCTACAGATTGTTTTTGTAGTTTCTGCGCTTATTGAATTGGCTAAATTATCCGGACCAAGAAAGGAAAAGACCAAAGAAATCGGCTCCTTGGAACAAGCCCGGCAAACTATCATCCAACAAAAAAGCGATACGAAGCAAAAAATTCTAAAATTATTCGGCCAACAGAACGAAATAAGAAATGACGATATCGAAAAACTATTGGGAGTATCGGATTCCACCGCCACTAATTATCTGGAGGAACTTGAAAAAGAAGGAAAAATTTCCCAGCATGGAGATACCGGCAGAGGGGTGTTTTATACCAAAATAAACGGCTAAAACGGCCGTTTTAGCCGTTTATGAAACGCCCTCACACTAATTCAAATATTCTGCACCAATAATAACTTGTTTGCGCAAAGTGTATAATTACGGCACCAGTAGTAACTTGTTCGGAATTGACAACAACCTCAAATTTTTGTATGTTTTATGAAGTTTTTTGTAATGGTATGGAGAGAAAATGCAAACGGTCATTACTAAAGAATTGGCAGTGATAGATAATCAACTTAGAACCACTCGACGCCGTGTGCGCTTAGTGGGGGAAAATTTAAGTTTTGAAATCAAGATTGTCTGTTTTGATTCAGAACCAAGAATTTTACAACAATGCAGCGAATGTAGATTAGCTAAATTCATTCACTTTGTTCCAGCCGCCAACTGCGAAGATTCAAAAAACATGCGCTCGACAACCATAGAATGCGCCGATGGCCAAAACATTTGGCAGGAGAATCATTGCGCCCAATTTATCCCCCGCGTCTAAAGCGGGTTTTTATTTGTGAAAAGCCTACATATTTTCCAAAAGTTTTCTAAGCTGATCAGGTCGAGAGGGGCCGACCCGCAGAATCTTCGGCTCTTCGGAAACAAGATCTAAAACCGTTGAAGGTTTTGACTTTGGCAGGATGCCGGCATCAATAATCAGAGTCGGTTTATATTTAGCGTTTTCAAAACGGCTGATAATTTGGTTAATATCTCCAGTCGCTTCTTCTCCGGAAATATTGGCTGAGGTGGCCGTTAAGGGATAGCCAAATTTCCCCAAAAGCCGGTCTGTAAAAACAAAATCCGGAATCCTGATACCGACCGTCATTCCCCCGGCTGCCACCAAAGAAGAAAGGTGCTCTCTCTTGGGCAAAATAGCCGTGGTAGTTCCCGGCCAAATCGACTCAACAACTTTTTTATTGCGCTGATCAATATAGACGACTGCTTCAACCCATTCTAAGTTTCTTACTATAACCGGCAGGGGTTTATGATATGGACGATTTTTAATTTTGAAAACTTGTTCCACTGCCAAAATGTCGCAAGCATTGGCTCCTAAACCGTAAACAGTATCGGTAGGATAAACTACCACCCCGCCCAATCTTAAGACCCGACAAGCTGCCTCGATCGCCTCGCCGTAGTCCTTGTTTAAATCAATTTGGATTATTTTCATATAGTTTACTCTACAGTGACCGATTTAGCTAAATTCCTGGGCTGATCGACATTTAATCCCTTCTCTACCGCAAAATAATAAGCAAATAACTGAAGAGGTACAACACTAAGAATCGGGGAAAGCATCTCTAATGTTTTTGGAATGCACACAACATCAGCCAAGGGACCGACTTCTTTTTTGCCGTCTTCATATGTTACGGCGATTATTTTACCTTTGCGGGCCTTGATTTCTTGGATATTAGAAATCATTTTTTCAAAAACGCTATCCTTCAAGGCGATTGCCAAAGAAGGAAAATTCTCATCAATCATAGCCAAAGGCCCATGCTTCATTTCTCCTGCCCCGCACCCTTCTGCATGAACATATGTCACTTCTTTTAATTTCAAAGCCCCCTCTAACGCGATAGGGTAGTTATATTTTCTACCGATATAAAGAAAGTTTTTATATTTGGAATACTTTTTGGCAAGCGACTTTATGTATTTCGTATCGGCTAATACTTTTTCAAGCTTCTGTGGTAAATCCAACAATTTTTGGGCAATTCTTCTTCCCGTCACTAAAGACATCTGACGCTGCCTGCCCAAGAAGAGTGTAAGTAATGCCAGAGCGGTGAGTTGAGAAAGAAAAGCTTTTGTTGAAGCAACCCCTATTTCAGGTCCGGCGTGGTTAAATATTCCGGCATCGGTCTCGCGAGCGATAGTGGACCCAACTGTATTAACAATACCTAGAGTCAAAATGTTCTTTCTTTTTGCTTCCCGAATTGCTTCAAGAGTATCCGCGGTCTCTCCTGATTGAGAAATAGCCAAAAGTATAGTTTTATCATCCATAACCGGTTTTCTATAACGAAACTCTGACCCTACTTCAACTTCTACCGGAATGCCGGCATATTCCTCAAGCATATACTCTCCCACAAGTCCGGCATAATATGCGGTACCGCACCCTACGATAATAATGCGTTGAATTGAACGTAGCTTCTCTGTAACCGCCTCGAGGCCTCCTAGTTTTGCCAGACCCTCGGAAATAAGGAGTCGTCCCCGTAAAGTATTCTTGATTACTTCCGGCCCCTCCATAATCTCCTTCAGCATAAAGTGCGGAAACCCACCTTTTTGAACTTGGTCCAGACCCCACTCAATCATTTCCACATCACGCTTTACTTCATTGTAGTCGAGAGTATAGATGTTATAGGAATCTGAACCCATAACGGCGATTTCTCCGTCATTGAGATAAATAACCCGCTTTGTATGACGGAGAATCGGAGAGGGGTCAGATGCTATAAAATTTTCATTTTCACCTAGTCCTATCACCACAGGCGCCCCCATCCTGGCTGCAATAATTTTCCCCGGTTCTTTACGATATGAAATGGCCATACCATAAGTACCCCGAACACCCCGCAATGTTTTAATAACGGCTTTCTCAAAATCTCCGTCTTTTTTTAAATACTGCTCTATTAAATGAGTCAGTACCTCCGTATCAGTTTCGGAAATAAATTTATGCCCTAGTTTTACTAACTTAGTTTTTAGTTCTTGATAGTTTTCAATAATGCCGTTATGAGCCACCCATACTTCGCCTTTGCAATCTTTATGAGGATGGGCATTTATTTGGTTTGGTTTGCCATGCGTAGCCCAACGCAAATGAGCTATGCCACTAGTACCTTTCATTTTCTTGGGTAATTTTAATCTGAGATTCTTAACCGGACCGGGGGATTTTACTGATCCCGATTCCGGAATATAAATTCCCGCGGAGTCATATCCGCGATATTCAAGAGAAGTTAACCCATCTATCAAAATGGGCAGAGCATTTCTTTTTCCAACATATCCAAAAATTCCACACATTTCGAAGTTACAACAAACTTAAAATCTGTCTACCCAGCTTCTTGGGATCATGCCTAATTAAACCACTCTTGGTCAAAAGATCAGCTTTTAAAAAAGTTGCTTTCATTGACTTGGCTTTATAATCTTTGGGTAAAATTACCGGCTGACAACTTTCTTCGGCATATCTTTTTAATCTGACACTTCCCGGTTTCTTGGAATTAATTAGAACGCAATCAATCGCATCTTTTCCCAAATAATTATCGACTGCCTCTAAAAAATCAATTACGGAATAATCGTTGGTTTCTCCATTTTTAGTCATCAGATTGCAAATTAAAATTTTCCTCGCCCGTGAATTGCGTATCGCCTTGACAATGCCTCGCACCAAAAAATTGGGAATCAAGCTGGTATACAAATCGCCAGGACCGATAATAATTACATTGGCTTCTTTGATTGCTTCCAAGGCATGCCGGTTGGGATGAGCCGTGGGTTTGATAAAAACTTTTTTAATCTTGAGTTTAGGATTGTGTTTAGGGATATCTATGTTGCTCTCCCCCGTAATTATTTTGCCGTTTTCCAATTCAGCATGAAGACGGACGTTGCTTAGAGTAACCGGAATCACCCGTCCCTTCACATTCAAAAGACGAGAAACAGTTAAAACCGCCTGATGGAAACTGCCTTCAGTTTTTTCCAAAGCAGTTAAAAAAAGATTGCCGAAATTGTGTCCATCCAAAGATCCGCTTTTAAAACGGTAATCAAACAATCGCCGCAAGGACTGGCTAGTTGCTGACAAAGCAATCAATGAACGGCGAATATCTCCAGGCGGAAGCACGCCGTAATCATCACGCAGCTTCCCAGTCGAACCGCCGTCATCGCACATGGAAACAATCGCGCTTAGATTAAAATCAAAGTCCTTTAAAGCGGTCAGCACGGTATAAGTGCCTGTCCCTCCTCCAATTGTTACTACATTTTTCATTTATTTTAAACTTATCCACACGCAAGGTCCAACCTGGGATGTGGACAACCTGGGATGTGGATAACTTGGCAAAAGTCTTAGACAATGAAGTTTACCAGACGATTTTGGATAAAGATAGTTTTTTTGATCTGCTTCCCTTCAAGATGCCTTTTTATTTTTTCCGAATCAAGAGCCATTTCTTTTATCTTTTCTTCCGCTGAATCTCTGGCCACTTTAAGAACATCCCTGGTTTTGCCGTTTATCTGCACCACCAAGTCAACCGTTTCTTCCTGCAAGTATTTTTCATCATATTCCGGCCACGCTTCGAGATGGATCGATTTTTTGTTTCCCAAAATATCCTGCCAGATTTCCTCGGCAATGTGCGGCGCGAAAGGAGCCAGAAGTTTTAGAAATGTCTCATATTGTTTCTTGGTCAGCCATTTATCTTCTATAGCATTCAGTAATTTCATTAATCCGCTCACTCCCGTATTAAATTTTAAATTTTTGATATCCTCGCCGATTTCTTTAGCCGATTTGTGAAGCGCCTTCTCAACTTCTTGGTCGGCCACTTTTGGTTCTTCCGGTTTATTGATGAAATTCCAAACTCTGTTTAAGAAGCGAAAAACTCCATTGATACCTTTTAAATCCCAAGAACCTCCCTGTTCAAATGGTCCCATAAAAGCCAAATACATCCTGACTGTATCGGCGCCGTATTTCTCCACCTCCGCATCTGGATCAATTACATTTCCCTTCGATTTAGACATTTTCTGATGATTGGGACCCAAAACCCAACCCCTATTGATGCGCCTTAAAAATGGTTCGGAAAAGGGCAAATATTCCAAGTCATAGAGAACTTTGGTTAAAAACCTGGAATATAGAAGGTGCATCGTATTGTGGTCAGCGCCTCCAATATAAATAGGTGCAGGCAGCCATTCCCTGATTTTGTCCGGATTGGCAAACTCTTTTTTGTTTTTTGGATCGGTATAACGGATAAAATACCAAGACGAGTCAACAAAAGTATCCATCGTATCGGTTTCTCTTTCCGCTTGTTTTCCGCACTTCGGACATTTAGTTTTAACCCATTTTTCTGCCTTGGCCAAAGGAGAACGCCCGTTTTCAGACGGCTTAAAGTCTTCCAGCTTGGGAAGTTTTACCGGTAGATCTTTTTCCGGAATGGGCTGATATCCACACTTGTCGCAGTAAACCATGGGAATAGGCACGCCCCAGTAGCGTTGGCGGGAAAGCACCCAGTCTCTTAATTTGTATCGGGTCTGCCTTTCTCCCCCTACAAATTTCGTTATCTCCCATTTAGCTTCTTCGGAAGTCACTCCGTCGAATTTTCCAGATCCCACCAAACAACCATCTCCTTCGTAAGCCCGGTCCAAGATCGGACATGTTTTCTCCGGATAGTTCGGACAGATCACCATCTTTACGGGTAAATTAAACTTTTCCGCAAATTCAAAATCCCTTTGGTCATGCGCGGGGACGGCCATGATCGCCCCGGTCCCGTATCCTCCGAGGACATAATCGGCAATCCAAACGGGAATTTCCTCTTTGGTGGCCGGATTTATTGCTTTAATTCCGGCATCAATGCCGGTTTTTTCTCCTTGCTGTTCAAGCCGGTCCAGTTCTTTTTTGCTCAAACTTTCTTGTATATATTTCTTAACTCCTTCGTCCGCCTGCCAGCCGGCATCCAACCACTTTTTAGTCAACTCCGGAGAAACCACCAAAAAAGTAGCCCCGAAAATGGTGTCAGGCCTGGTCGTAAAAACTTCCACGGGGTGTTTTCCGTCAAATTTAATTTTTGCACCTTCTGAACGGCCTACCCAGTTTTTCTGGGCCACTTTAGTAACTTCCGGCCAATCAAGTCCTCCCAGATCGTCCACCAGTCGATCGGCATAATCAGTAATTTTAAACATCCATTGCTCAATTTCTTTTTGGACCACCAATTCGTCGTCTCTAAAACACCGGCCACCAATCACCTGCTCATTGGCCAAAACGGTCTTATCTTTAGGGCACCAATTAACCAAAGTTTTGGCCCGATAAGCCAATCCCTTTTCGTAAAGTTTTAAGAAAATCCACTGGGTCCATTTGTAATATTCCGGGTCGTTTGTTTTGACTTCCCTTGACCAATCAAAAGCCGCTCCGGTGCTTTTCAACTGCTTGGTCATATTTTTAATGTTAGCTTCCGTCCAGTCGTTGGGACTAATATTTCTTTGAATAGCGGCATTTTCTGCTGGTAAACCGAAAGCATCGAATCCTATTGGGTATAAAACATTGTACCCGTTCATTCTAAGGTATCGCCCCAAAATATCCGGTGGAGTATAGGCATACCAATGTCCCATGTGAAGATTGCCGGAGGTGTAAGGAAACTCGGTAAGAAGCATGTAGTTATTCTCCCCGTCTTTTGTATCGTAAAGCTTCTTGGCTTCCCAATATTTCTGCCAATGTTTTTCAATTTTAGCTGGATTATACTTCATAATTTTATCAACCAGTTTAATCTATAATAAAAGATGCTTGTCCTGAGCGTAGTCGAAGGGCCATTTTTTCTCAATTTTTTGCGGATTATATTTTGTCATTACAAATTACTCCCAGAATATAAGAAAAATTGAAAATATGCCAAGTAATACGCCCGCAATCTGAATCATCGAAAGATGTTCTTTGTAAAATATTAATCCGATGCCAGTCGCTAAAATCGCCGAAGCGATAGAAAACAAGATGGCTCCCCTGGCCAGACCTGATCCGTTCTTAAGAGCAATCAGCCAGGAAGTATTGGCAAGCATATATGCCAAAAGGGCCAGAACAGCATAGGCAATCGAACGCCGCCCTAAAGACCATTCTTTGGCAAAAATATCAGCAACTAATTCAAAAACTATTAAAACCAAAAGCGGAATAATCCAAATCATAATTTGAATAAATTTTTACAATTTTCGGTTGTCTGGCGGGATATTTCTTCCAAATTTGTATTCCTTAATTCAGCAACTTTTTCGGCTACGAACTTTAAATAACTTGATTCGTTGCGCTGGCCACGATACGGAACGGGGGAAAGGTAGGGTGCGTCTGTTTCCAAAAGCAATTTATTTAAAGGGATATTTTTAACTACTTCTTCTAAACTACTGGTTGGTACTTGCCCTTCCGTAGTCCGCCGACTGGCGGACGAAGGAGGGAAAGTGATAATGCCGTTAAAACCCAGATAAAATCCCCGCTCCAAAAACTTTTTGGCTGTCTCCCAAGTGGAGGTAAAAGAATGGATTACACCCCTGATTTTTTCCGCTCCGAAAAGAGTGGAAGCGCCATCCAGTATTTCCAGCATTTCAGTATAGGCCTCTCGGCAATGCATGATCAACGGCTTGCCGGTTTCCGCCGCCAGTTCCAAAAACTTCACCAGTCGTTCCTTTTGAAAAGCCAGATTTTCTTCTCCGGTCGTGCGGTAGAAATCCAGGCCGACTTCTCCGATCGCTACTACTTTCGGATCTTCGGCCAGTTTCCGATACAAATCCAAATCCAGTTTCTCCTGAAGATTGTCGTTGGGATGCAAGCCGGCGCTGGCCCAAATTCCTTCATGCTGATTAGCCAGCACTACGGCTTTGGCCGACATTTCGTAATCAGTCCCCACGCAAATCATCTGTATCTCCATCTCCCCATCAAAAGCACGCCGAATCATTTCGTCCCGGTCCTGGTCATACTGAGGAAACTGCGGATGAGAGTGAGAATCAATCATAATTTGTTTTAACTTAGCAAAGATATGCTCCTGAAGGACGCTGTGAAGTTGTGGATTGCTCACAATTAACTTTTTCAGCCCATGCGAAGCATAAGTTGGAAAAGTTAATTGCTGGACGGAAAGAGTATAATTATTCTCCAACTCTTTCCGAATCCACAGCTTCACCGCGAGTGGAGCCTTTCGCAGGAAAAGGCGGAACGACCTGAAGGAGCATATTTTTGCCAAGTTTTATCATTTTAATCTAGGAAACATCGGTTCGCCTTTTTTTATAATTAATTTCTTGTGATCAAAGTTTTCAATTTTGTCTTGCAAAGTTAAGCCGAAAGATTTAAGAACTTTTTCTGCCGTGTCCGGCAAAAATGGATAAACCCAAAAGGAAGTTGTGGTAATTAAGAGAGTTAGGTTAGTCATCACTTCCAGAAAATGATCGGGGTTATCTTTGACCAACTCCCACGGTTTATGTTCATTGGTATAAGCATTGGCAAAACCGATCAGCTCAAAGACATTTCCTAATGCCTCGTGTAAACGAAATTCTTCCATATTGTGCCGATATTTTTCTTCGGTAGCCAAAATAAACTCCTTAATCTCCGGTTTTTCAAATTTCTTCAGATAATTGATTTCGCCCAACAAACCGCTTTCGATCAAAGTCAAAACTCTCTGCACCAAATTTCCCAAGCCATTAGCTAAATCCGACTGATAGCGCTGTTCCAGTTTTTTCTCGGAAAAATCCCCGTCTTCTCCGGAAGGAATTTCCCGTAAAAGATAATATCTAACCACATCGGTTCCATATTTTTCTACAACACGATATGGGTCAACAACATTTCCTAAACTTTTTGACATTTTTTGTCCTTCTGCGGTAACAAAGCCATGAATCAGAATTTGCTTTGAATTTGGAAGACCAGCAGACATTAACATGGCCTGCCAAATTGCGGATTGTTGCCTTAAGTTGTCTTTTCCAGCCGTCTGCACACCCGGCCAATAGGACTCAACTTTTTTCATATCACTAGGCCAACCTAACGCTGAAATATACCCCACCAAAGCGTCAAACCAGACAAACATAGAGTGTTCATCATCGTCCGGCACCGGCACACCCCACGGCATCTTCGATTTGAGACGAGAAATGCTGAAATCTTTTAAGCCATCTTCTACAAATTTAATTATCTCTTTAAATCTGAAAAACGGAAGAACAAATTCGGGGTTGTCTTTGTAATATTTGAGCAGTGGTTTTTGATATTTGGAAAAACGGAAAAAATAATTTTCCTCTTCTATTTCTTCTATGGCTAAATTGGGATGTAGGGGGCATCGCACGTTTACCAGCTCGGAATCGGTTTTTTCAAGTTCACAACCAACACAATATTTTATCTTATAATTTTTTTTGTATATATCTCCGGCCGCATTGCATCTTCGCCAAAACTCTTGAGCCGCTTCGGTGTGACTTTGATCGGTAGTCCTAATAAAATAAGTATAATCAACATTCAGTAGTTGTTTTAAGTTTTTAAACTTTTCAGAAATGCGATCTACATATTCTTGCGGGGAAAAGCCGGCTTCAAGAGCGACCCTGTAGATTTTGAGGCCATGCTCGTCCGTCCCCGTGTTAAAAAAGACTTTTTCTCCCAAAAGTTTATGATATCGAACAATCACATCAGTCTGGATAATCTCTAGGGCAAAACCGATGTGAGGATCGGAATTTGTATAAGGCAGGGTGCTTGTAATATAAAAATTTTTCATTCAATCCATTCTTAAGTTATTATATTTTTTGTTTCTTTGATTTATGTTTTGCACAAGTTCTTTAATCTTTGCCACTTTATCGGGATGCTTCAAATAAGGATCAAGATAATTTATAAGTTTTAACAGATATTTCTTTCGCGAGCAACGGAGAGTGTAGTAATCGCCATTACTTATATAGCCATTTTTTGCAAGAACCCCTTTCCCATAATAAACAGTCAGTTTTGGTGTTTCGATCCTATATTTTCCTAAAAACTTTTTAATTTTTAAAAGAAGGCCAACATCATAGTTGCCCAAAGCAAACACGGCAAGCCATTTATTGGTTACCATGAAAGAGCCCTCGGCATCTGAAAAACCGGCCAGAAAAGCAAAAAATGTGTTTTGTTTCTCAAAAACCCATTGATAAGATTTCGGACTTTTGGGAAGAAGGAAAGAAAAAGACAGGTTCAAACTGGTTTGAATATTGACTTTTTTGAATTTAGTGGGTTTTCCTTCAAGAATATGGCCATATCCAGAAAAAAGGGTCTTAAAAAGGTTGATTTGCTCCTTTTGGGTACTCGCGCATTTAACAACAATTGTTTCACTTTTCAGACCTCGTTTAGAGATGTTGAGATCTCCAACTCTAAAACCAATTAAGTGGGCCTGCTCAATTTTATCACCGCTAAAATCATGACGTTCATTAGTAATATGAGAAATAGCAATGTTTCTTACCGGTATCTTAAATTCTTTTAATTTTCGATAAACAGTTCCGCGAATATAGCCGTACCGCTTCTCAATTTCCCAAGTTGATAGTTTCTTTTTTATATATAAGTCGTACAATTCTTTTTTAGAAAACTTTACCGCATTCCAAGGCCACCTCGGTTTTATCCCATAAGCATGCAACCGCTTCCAAATAGTCGCCTGGCATGAATCAAATTTGTCCGCTATTTGATAAGTGGTAAGACCCTGACCTATGTACAGATTTTTCAGAGTTTCTTTTGGAATATCAAATTTTCTCATACTTAATTTTATCAAAAAGTTATTAAAAATCATAGCCGTTATTTTAAAAAAATGCCCACTTTTTGCGGACCAAAGTATTCCGGTGACGATAAAAATCTTGACTATTTCCCCACTACTAAAACCAGTTCTCCTCTTTCTAATTCGTTCCCGTATTTTTCTAAAATTTCTTGCGCGGTTCCCCGATAGATACTCTCAAACTTTTTGGTCAGTTCTCGGCCGATCATCAGAGGCAAGCCGCTCAATTCCGGATTAGAGGCCAGCTCCTTCATTGTTTTGAGAATGCGATGTGGTGATTCGTAAAAAACAACCGTATGTAAAGAACCGGCCACTTCCTGGAAAAACTTCTGCCGGCCTTTTTTGTGAGGAGGAAATCCCAAAAATAAAAATTTATCGGTAGGCAAACCGGAAATACTTAAAGCCGCCAGCGCCGCATTTGACCCGGGAATAGGAACAATCTGGACCGTATCTCCCAGCTCTTTCAAAACCCGTTCAATAATTTTCCCCCCGGGATCAGAAATTCCCGGAGTACCGGCATCCGTTACCAAGGCCACATCCTGACCATCCCGCAATAAATCAAAAAGACGTTTGTTTTTGGGAGAGTCAATTTGGTAGGAGTAAGCAAAAAGAGGTTTTTTAATCTCGTAATGAAGAAGTAATTTCGAGGTGACCCTAGTATCTTCCGCTGCCACCGCCGATACCTGCTTTAAGACCTCTAAGGCGCGCAGCGAAATGTCGCCCAAGTTGCCGATGGGGGTGGCGAGAATATAGAGCTTAGACATTGGAAAGAGGTTCCCCCTGATGAGCGTGATTCTTGGAGGTACTAAACTCATCTAAAATTTCTACGATGATCGCGGCTACTGGCACAGCCAAAATCATTCCTAAAATTCCGGCCAATTGGAAACCGATTAAAAGAGATAAGATCACCATAACCGGATTTAAACCGACCGTCCGACCCATAATAATAGGGACCAAAATATGGTTTTCAATTTGCTGAATAATGACATAAGCCACAATTACCCAAAGCCCAAGGATAGGTGATTGGGTAAAAGCTAAGATAACTGCCGGTACAGCAGCTAAGACCGGACCAACAGTGGGAACCAACTCTAAAATCATGGCCAGAATTCCAAGTAGCAAGGCAAATTTAATCCCCATCAGTGACAACACTACATACACCGCCAGACCGACAATCAAAGCCAAAAGCAACTGGCCCTGTAGCCAACGGCCTACTTTGCGCTCTGATTTTCTCCAAATATTCAAAAAATGTGACTCGTATTTGTGAGGAACAACCGAACGGATGAAACTTTCAATTCCTCCCCGCATCACCGAAAGATAGAAAGAAATCACAATCACCGCGACAAAAGAGATTAGTCCGCCGAAAATATTGACCACAAAACCAAAAGCCGAACTGGAAGAGGCCTGCAGATAGCCGGAGAAGCTGTCCAGCAGATTCTGGATCTCGCTGAAAAGGTCCACAAAACGCCCGCCGGACACTTGTTCCGCTTTCTCCAAAGAAGTAGAAACCCGATCAATAAAATTCGGAAGATCTGCGATTAATTGGTTGATTTCACCGGTCAAAAAAGGCACCACTAAAGAAACAAGAAACCCTACCAGGACAAAGACCGACAAATAAAGAAAAGCTACTCCCAAAATACGGGGGATCTTTTTACTTTCCACCCAATTGGCAAAAGGCGTTACAGCTGAGGCAATGACGATAGCAAAAAGAAGAATAATAAAGATGTCGCGCAAAAGATAAGCCACTACAAAAAAAAGCAAAACTCCGACCACTTTAACGATGGTCGCCACTGATACGTCCCACATCACTGTTTGTTCTGACTTTTCCTCCGGCATAAATATTTTGAATTAATGATTTATACATTCGCCCTGCCGGGCTCAGTATTTCGTCGCCTTCGCTCCTCAATTATAACTTCAATAGGTCGTAGATGGAAGAATCATTTTCTTCGACCGGACCGATAATGGCCAAATTGAGTTTGTTATTCTGAAAAATGTCGTTGGCCGCTTCCCAGATATCTTCCGCCGTTACCATGTTTAATTTTTCAAATTTTTCTTCCGGGGTAAGAATTTTTCCATAGAGCAGCTCCTGGGTGGCATAATAAGAAGCCAGATCGTCGGATGATTCAAAACTGATGGCGTATTTTCCTTTGACGTAGTCCTTGGCTTTCTTCAACTCCTTTTCCGCCACTTTTTCTGTTTTTAACTTTTTGAATTCTTCTAGAATTACCTCCAAGGCGGAATGGAGTTTGGTTTTTTCAAGCCCAGAGACAACGGAAAAATCACCGACGTCCTGATAAGAATCACTGCTGGCAGAAATATAGTAAGCCAATCCTCTTTTTTCTCTCACTTCCACAAAAAGACGCGAGCTCATTCCTCCCCCCAAAATTATCGACATCAATCTTAGGGCTTCTTTTTTAGGATGAAAGGCATCATACCCTCTTGTGCCCAAAATAATATGAGCTTGCTCAGTTTTCTTATTAAATATTTTTAATTCTGGCTTATCTTGCTTAACTACCGCCAGTAAGGGCTTGATAATAGATTGCTGGCGCATATTGGAAAAATAGCGATCAACTTGTTCTCTAACTTTGATCGGATCGACATTGCCAGCCACGGCTACGACCGTATTTTCGGCAAAATAATGCGTATTAAAATATTCCCTGATCTTTTCTGGCTTCATGGCCAAAATTGTTTCTTTTGTTCCGGCGATATTCCATCCTAAGGGATGATCGCCATAGAGCAGTTCTTCGTAAAGATCACTGATGTGGCGCATGGGGTCATCAAAGTCCTTATTAATTTCTTGAATAATCACTCCCCGCTCTTTTTCTATTTCGCCTAAATCAAATTTTGAATTCAAAAAAATATCACTGACTACGTCGAGAATCAGATCAAAGTTTTCTATTCCCGCCTTAGCATAATAGCCCGTATATTCCTTGCTGGTGAAGGCATTATACTCAGCCCCGATTGAATCAAGCTCCATAGAGATATCCAAATAGCCCGGCCTTTTTTCCGTACCCTTAAACATCATATGCTCAAGAAAATGTGAAATTCCGCTGATGTCCTTGGTCTCATAGCGGGATCCGGTGCCGGCCATTACCAAAACCGTAGCCGACTTGGTATGCTCCATAGGCACCGTAATCAGCCGAAGGCCATTGGGATAAACAAAATAATCAAAATGATTGTGTTTTTGAGAAGTATTAGTCATTAAAAGATGATTATACCAATAAATTTAACGATTGTCTATGATATCTAAGACAATTTTGCCTCTAAGTAGTCGGGCAGTTCGGAAATCGCTACCCGCTCCTGTTCCATCGTATCTCGGTCCCGGACAGTCACTGCTTTATCGTTAAGAGAATCAAAATCGAAAGTTACGCAATAGGGAGTGCCGATTTCGTCTTGAGAAAAATAACGCTTTCCAATATTGCCTCTATCATCCCAAGTAACTGAAAAACTTTTCTTTAGATCTTTAAATACTTTTCTAGCACCCTCCACCAACTCTGGTTTGTTTCTAAGAAGTGGAAAAACAGCAATCTTGAACGGAGCCAAGGATGATTTTAAGTGAAGCACAATCCTTTCTTTATTAGAATCGTCGTAAGCTTCAAGTAAAACCGCCAAAATAGTACGGTCAACTCCCCAAGTAGGTTCGATAACATGCGGCCAAAATTCTTCGTTGGTTTCCGGATCCCGATAGGGGGGATTCTTAAAGTGGTTACGCAAATCAAAATCTCCACGATAAGCTAAACCATAAAGTTCCTTCCTGCCAAATGGAAAATCATATTCGAAATCAATAGTTCTTTTGGAATAATGAGCACGCTCGCCTTCCGGAACCTCAAATTCGTGCATTTTTTTAATTCCAATATCTTTTGCCCACAAAAACATCTGCTCCCTCCAGTAGTCGAAAGATTTTTCCCACTCACTTTCTTTTATAAAATACTCGATTTCCATTTGCTCAAATTCGCGGGTCCGGAAAATAAAATTGCCAGGAGTAATTTCATTTCGAAATGCCTTGCCAATCTGCGCAACGCCAAAAGGCAACTGCTTACGACTTGAGTCTAAAACATTTTTAAAATCAACAAACATGGCCTGGGCGGTTTCTGGCCGCAAAAAAACAAGAGTTTCCATAATATTCTTAAAGAGATTGTTGATTTCTTCAGAAATTTTTTCTTTGCCAAATTTATCTTTATTTTTTTCAGATTTTTGAAAGTCGAGCCACAAAGAAAACAGGTTATTTAGCGGATCTGTTGGTCCAATAAAAGTTTGAAACATAAGGTTGAATTTTTCGGGAGAAGTAAATCCAATATCTTTTCCGCAATTAGGACAATTCCTGTTTCCATCAGTAAATATTTTTAGAAAAGTATTTCCAGATTGGTCATCCTTTTGGTACCCCAGGTCTTCAGCTTTGAATCGCTGATGGCAACTTTTGCACTCAATCAGCGCATCCGAAAAATTTTCTAAGTGGCCGCTGGCTCTCCAAACCCGAGAATTCATAATAAGGGCTGCATCAAGACCAAGCACATCTTCTCTTTGATGCACAAATTTCCCCCACCATAGATTTTTTATATTATTTTTTAATTCAACTCCCAACGGCCCATAATCCCAGCTATTGGCCAATCCTCCGTAAGTCTCCGAACCGGGAAACACAAAACCCCTGCGCTTGCACAGAGAAACAATTTTATCCATCAAGTTGTTGGGTTTATCCATTGTAGTTAACTATCCAGAGGCGGAGGGGAACACCCCGCCCTTTCCAAGTCATCCACAGATTAACTTTTATGGATACCTTAGAAAGAGCTGGGTTTGTTCACCGGAGGCCTCTCGAGATTATTCTGTTACATTGCCTGATCCGGGGAAATCCGCCAGGTCGTTGGTTGAAACATCTCCCACTCTAACCAAAATATCCTGCCTGGTAAAGCCATCCTGGCCTTCCAGAAAAGTGTCCTGGATCAGTTTGATCGCTTGGCCAAGGTTGTTTTCCGAAGGAGTGAAAGAAATCAGAAACCATGACTGATACTTGGGAAACTGTCCGCCAGTACCGGCTGGGATTGTTTCCAAAGGCCAAACCACTTCTCGGGAACTGGAATCAAAAGTTATCGCCGGCTGCTGGCCGTTTACCCTGGTTTGATTTTCCCACTGTACTCCGGCCGGAAGAGTCCCGGACACTCTTGCCTTTGAAACATCGTTAGGGATATTTACGATTTCCCAAGAAATAGTGTAAGAGGTTTTCTGTCCCACTCGCGGAGGAATCGGACCGCTAGCACCGAAGGATTGATCATTCTGAAAACCTTTCTGAACAATACTGGGCAGAGAAATAATCTTAGTTATTAGTTCCGATTCGGCTGACAAACGATCCAGATCAAATCCCGGAGGAATGGTCTGGGTTTCCGCCAAGACACTAGTTTTAACTGTATAATCCTTTACTCCCGTACCGCCGGAGGAAAAACTATTTTTAATTTTCACCCGGAAGCTAACTGCTCCCTCTTGGCGCGGGGCCAGGTGATTTAAAAGCGGGGAAACGGAGGCATTCCAGGTAATGGTACGGGTAGAACTGCTGAAAAATCCATTGCCACCAACACTGGAAAAATCAAACATCAATCCTTCAAGTTTGGCCATTAAAGTCAGGCCGAAAATATCAACGTCCGTGTTATTAATAAACTTGATCTTGTATTCCAACTCATCGCCTAATTGAGCATTGTAATCCGACCGTTCGTTCACCATAATTTGCACGGACAACGGGGGAGTGGAAATAACCGTATCAGCGGAGGATTTTTCAAAGTCGATATAAACATTATCAATTTTTCTTTGCAAAGTTACAGAAATTGTTTTGGCATCTTTTTCTCCGCCTTGCAAAATACCGGTTATGGAAATACGGTCTCCCTCTCCAGATTTTATTTTCTTCAGATCTAAAACATCTTTGACAGAAAATGTGTTAGGAAAAAACTTCGTCGGTATAAAACCGCTGGGATAAGTAAATTTAAATCTCAAATCGGAAAGGTCGTCAGAGGATTCGTTGCGATAGTCCAAGAGATAAGTAACTTCCTGTCCGGAAACCGCATTGGGAGGAGCCACCAAAGTAAGCGAAACTGCTAGAGAAGAAATGTCGGTCGCCGCAGAGGTTTCTTTTTTAAAGACCGAAGGGATACCTTCTCCATAGAAAGACAATACTGCCCTGGCCTTTTTAGTATCGCCCCGACTGCCCACCAAATAAGCCGAGAATTCTATTTTGTTTTCCTCGCCGGGAGCCAAATCGTCTAGCTTCATGCTCTCTGTTTGAAGCGCTTCCAGACGGCCATCTCTGATATCAACTGCATCAGGCGGATAAAAGAAAGTCAGGTGTAAATCCTTGATTGTCTTCTCATTGTTATTTCGATATTCAATAGAGTAAACGACTTTTTCCCCCGAAGAAATTTCTTCCGGCGCATTTATTTTAAAATCCACATTGCCCGGACTAAACGAAGAACGGCTAAAAAGAAAAAAACCGACTCCCACCGCCGCTACCACAAAAGCCGAGATCAGCAGCCACTTTAAAAGACGGTTCATATCGAATGACGGTTTGGTCGGAACAGGATCCAGCATCCTGACTTGAAAGGGGTTTTTATTATCCATTATTTAAAAGCTGAAGAGACGAAAACTTCTGTGAACTGAGTGACTGCAAAAAGTAGTCGATCTCTTTTTCGTCAATATTCTGGCGATAACCCAATACACTCAATAATTCTTTTTTAAAATCAGCCAGTAAAATATCTAAATCATGCTTTTCAGCAGAAGCATGATTTATCTTATTCAATTGCTCAAACAAAAAACTCCAAAGAACAGCATCCTGTTCCTGTTCGTAAATCAAACGATGGAATGATTCCAGAACAAAAAAACCGGCCATCATTTTGGAATAGGAGGATTTAATGTCCAAGAAATTTTCCGAACTTTGCGCTTGGGTGATAATCGGATAATTTTTTCCCGGCACAGCCACAAAGTCTACCAAATTAAAAAGGTCCAGATGCCCGGCCTGTTTAGAAGTATTTTTTTTGGCGCTTTTGGCCAAAACCCTTATTTTCCCCAATTCTTTGGTATAAACCGTAATTAACTGATTATGCTCCCCTGATTCGGTTTTTCGCACTACAATCCCCTTCAAAAACATCTTTTTATTATACTCTAATTTCTCACCCCAATCCAGATTTTACGGCCTGTTTCTAATTCAAACTCTTTTTGAATGTCGAAGTTTTTTGGCTCAGTGTGGCTTGCACTGAGCTCGTCGAAGTGGGGATGCTGAGAAAACTCTTTGAGCAAACTATTTTGTTTTATAAATTCTTCCCATTCGATCATGGCTTTTTTTAATTCCAAATCATCGGTATGCCAATGCATCACTACTTTGTCGCTGAATTTATAACCGGCTTCTTTACGCATATCCTGAATTTGCCGCACCATTTCTCTGGCCCAGCCCTCGTATCTCAAAGCATCGTCCAAATTTAAATCCAATTCGTCTTGGCCGATAACCACTGCCTTAACATTGAGCTCGTCTTTAATCAGCTCCATTATTTCCGGATGAGCTATGATACCTGCTACCACAGAAGAACTGAACTGCTGTAGGGGCTGCCTTACTTTTATATTATGTTTTTTGCGAAAAGCCAGTCCGGTATTTACGACTTGCTTAGCTAAAGCCATTTCTTCCTCCAGTCGCAGGTCAATAAACTTCTTATTCACTTCCGGCCAGTCGTTCCAATGAACGCTTTGCACTTCAGATGAACCCCGATAAAGTTCCTGATGGATTTTCTCCGCAATGAAAGGCGTAAACGGGGCGATCAATTTGGAAATTTCAATGAGTAAAAATCTAAAGAACAAAAGATTTTCTTTTAAGCGGGCGCGTGAACGCCGTAGCCACCATTTGGAAAAGTCATCGACTATAAATTGCTCGATTGCTCGGGAAGCGGATAACGAATCAAAATTATCCATGGCCTCGGTAGTTAACTTGATCGTCTGATGCAAACGAGAAAGAATCCACCGATCAAGCACCGCCAACTTATCCACATCCCAGGTCCAACCTGGTGTGTGGATAAGTTGGCTATCGGAGCTGTATAAATCATAAAAACGGAAAATGTTCCATAAAGTCATTACCATGCCGCGCAAACGCTGGCCCACTTCATTCATCGAAAAAAGTTTCGGCTCGCCCGGACTGTTTACGGTGTAAAAATACCAGCGGGCCGCGTCGGCACCATACTGTTCAATTACCATCCAAGGATCGACTACATTGTCTTTGGACTTAGACATCTTTTGCCCCTTTTCGTCTAAAACATGGCCGTAAGATAAAACATTTTTGTAAGCCGGACCATCCCCCATTAACGTAGAGACCGCCAGCATGGTATAGAACCATCCGCGGGTCTGATCAATGGCCTCGGTAATAAAATCAGCCGGAAACGCCGACCCTCTAGCCGACATTCCGAACGCTTTACGGAAAGAATCTCCATTAATCTTATCTTTATTCTCAAAGGGATAGTGCCATTGAGCGTAGGGCATGGCTCCAGAGTCAAACCAAACATCTGCTACTTCGGAAATTCTTTTGGCCGGACCACTGCACTTGGCGCACTTTAAAGTTATCTCGTCGATATATGGCCGATGCGGATCAAGTTCCCCTTTTTCATTGTAAGGATAGTTGGCAAAATTAAGTTTGATTACTTGGCCTTTTTCGACATATGTCCTAACTTTTTGGGCCAGCATCTCTTTTTCGGAAAGGTGTTTGGAAATACCCCGCAAAAGCCAAAGCGGGTCTCCATGGCTCACCAGTAAAATATTCTTCCCCTCGTTTTTTTGATTAAGATCGCGAATCATGGCAAACATTCTTCGCCGTACGTCATTCCAGCTTTCGCCGTCATCTCTTTTGGTTTCAAAATCAGAGCGATTACCTAAACCAGGATACAAATCGAGAGGCTGTCCTTCCATGGCATATCCATAATCAATCTCTCCCAATCTTTCATCAAGTTGCACTTCCAGTCCTAAACTGCGGGCAATGATTTCCGCAGTGCTTTTAGTTCGCAAAAAAGGAGAAGAAAAAAGAAGGTTCACTCCCCCGATCTTTTTTAGTTGTTCCGCCACTTTTTTGATTTGTGCCACTCCTTCCGGAACCAAATCATAATGATCGTGTTCCAGCTTGGAAGAAATAATTTCCCGGCCTCCGTTGGCCGCTCCGTTTTTAACGCTCAAACCATGTCGAAGAATATAAAAAGTGTTTTTGGTGCGATAACGCTTTTTTTCCAATTCATCTAAAGAACCGACGACCAAGTGGAAATTACACTGTTGGCATTTCCAAATCGGCAAAGGCGTACCCCAATAACGATCACGAGAAATCGCCCAATCCTTCACCCCTTTCAGCCACTCCCCGAACCGCCCTTCTTTTAAATGTCCGGGATACCAGTTTATCTTTTGATTATTTTTGACCAGATCTTTTTCCAACCGCGACATGCCGATAAACCAGGAATTCATCGCGTAATACAAAAGCGGATTCCCGCATCGCCAGCAGAAGGGATAATCATGGGTGTATTCTTCTTCTTTCAGCAGCAAATTTTTAGAACGAAGATGCTCAATAATTATTTTATCTGTTTCTTTGTCTTTGGCTGGCTTTCCGGACAACTCCGACACTCCACTGGTAAAGTGCCCCGTTTTATCTACAGTGTGATGTTGCGGCAGGCCGATTTCTTTTCCTAGCCGGTAATCATCTTCTCCATACATCACCGCCGTATGCACGATACCGGTTCCATCAGTAGTAGTCACAAAATCAGCCGGATAAACCCGGTAAGATTTTTCTGATTTTAAAGAGGGGATTTCAAAAAGCGGCTCATATTGCAAGCCGATTAAATCTTTGCTGTCTATATTTTCATGGACTCGTTCAATAATATGTCCGGCTAAAACCTTATCCACCAAATCAGAAGCCAGAATCAACAACTCTCTGACACCATCAATACGAACTGCGCTGTATTTGATATTTTTCCCCACCGCCAAAGCCACATTGCCAGGCAAAGTCCAGGGGGTAGTCGTCCAAGCTAAAATATAGACATAGTCTTGAGTTGTGTATGAACCAAATTTTTGACCAGACAATAAACGGAATTTAATATAGATCGATTTATCTGTAACTTCTTTATATCCTTGCGCCACCTCGTGGCTCGACAAGGGCGTACCGCAACGAGTACAGAAAGGCACTACTTTGTGCCCCTTGAAAAGTAATTTCTTCTCCCAGACCTTTTTGAAAATATGCCAGAGTGACTCGATATACTTTGGATCATATGTGATATAAGGATTTTTCAAGTCAATCCAAAATCCAATCCGTTTGGTAAATCTTTCCCACTCATCTTTGTATTTCCAAACGCTTTCTTTGGCCTGCTTATTAAACTTGGCAATACCGTATTCTTCAATTTCTTTTTTTGATTTCAGCCCCAAGCTCTTTTCTACTTCAATCTCCACCGGTAAGCCATGAGTATCCCAACCGGATTTTCTTTCCACCAAAAATCCCCTCATGGTTTTGTAGCGGTTAAAGAGATCCTTGAAAACCCGGCCGATGAAATGATGGATTCCCGGACGGCCATTGGCCGTAGGCGGACCTTCAAAAAACACAAAGCGTTTTTTACCCTGTCCTTGCCGAAGAGCGATGCTCTTTTCAAACACTTGGTGCTTTTCCCAAAATTCTAAAACCTCTTCTTCAATTTTTTTAAAATTATCTTCTGCTGGCATAGAGACGAAATTTTTATTACTATGATTAAATGACTAAAAACGCCGGATCTTGGATTGTCTTTTCAGCTATCATCGCCAACTTCATACTCGGCTTTGGATTTAATTATTACCGTTTCTCCTGGTTTGATACCTCTTTGCATTTTTTCGGCGGATTGGGCGTCTATTTGATCTTGTCTTCCTACTTTAGATCTGATCTGGCCGGTCTGCTTTGGCTAAGGAGAACTATCTTGTTAGTCGGCGCTACGGTTTTGGTTGGCGTTATTTGGGAATTTGCTGAATACAGTTTCACTACTATTCCCGCTATTTTGTCTCTCCCCTGGGATGGTCTTAGTTTTATCGGCGATCTCCCCGACACTCTTACTGATTTGTCCCTCGATTTATTAGGAGCTCTGTTTGGCAGTATCCTACATTTTTTCCGGAAGAGTTAGCCCCAGTAAATCCAAAGCCCTGCCTAATACCATAGCGGAGGCACTCACCAAGGTCAACCTGGCTTTTTCTAATTTTGGCTCTGCTCCGATCACTTTTGATTTCTCATAAAAACGATTGATCAGTCCGGCCAAATCCAAAGCATAAGTGCTCAAATGATGGATTTGATAATTTCCGGCTACTTCTTCTAAAATTTCCGGAAACTTCAATAACTTTCTGATTAATTCCCCCTCCCACTCTTTCCAATTAATCTCTTTTTCTAACTTTTTAGAGACCTTTAGTTTCCCCTCTTTGGCTTTGACCAAAATCGCTTTCAAGCGAACAAAAGCGTACTGGATATAGTAAACCGGATTGCGGTTGGACTGCTCTTGAGCCAATGCCAAATCAAATTCCATGTGAGTGTCCAAGGATTTGCTCAAAAAGAAAAACTTGGCCACATCGGCCGGCACCTTTTCCAGTAATTCATCCAGGGTCACAAACTGCCCCGCCCTTTTAGACATCCGCACCGCTTCTCCCTTTTCCAACAACGAAACCAACTGCATTAAAATAAAAGTGAATTTGGACTCCTCCAATCCTAATGCTTTCAGACCAGCTTTGACTCTGGCAACATCACCGTGATGGTCTGCTCCAAAAATATAGATCATTTTAGAAAACTTACGACGATCTTTGTGGCGAGCATAGGCAAAGTCAGACAAGAGATAAGTGGTAAATCCATCTGATTTTCTGATCACCGCATCTTTATCCATTCCAAACTCCGAGGCCTTGAACCACAAAGCCCCCTCTTTTTCATAAGACAAATTATTGAATTCCAAAAAATTAAACACAACTTTCAATTCATTTTTTTCCACCAGACTGCTTTCGTAAAACCATTCGTCAAATTTCACTCCAAATCGCCCCAGAGAATCTTTAATCTGCCGGAGCATTTTTTCTATGGCATATTTCTGTGCTTGAGTAGCCAGTTCATCGAAATCGTCCGGCAACCCATGATACGCCCCTTCTTTTTTAAAGTCCTTGGCAATATCCGTAATGTACCCCCCCTGATACATTTCTTCGGGGAAATCGATAACCTGCCCCTCCATTTCCAAATACCTTCTGGCCACGGACTCTCCTAAAATCCTCACCTGCCGGCCAATATCATTTACATAGTATTCTTTGGTAACTTTATATTCGAAGCTGCTCAAAATCCTGGCCAAGGATTCTCCATAAGCCGCCGAGCGGCCATTGCCCAAAGTAAGCGGGCCGGTGGGATTAGCCGAAACGAATTCAATATTTACTTTTTGTCCTTTGCCGAAATTTCCCGCTCCGTATTTTTCTCCTTTCTTTAAAATTTCTTCTGTTCCGCTTCTTAAGCTTTCCGGACTCAGCCGAAAATTGATAAAACCAGGAGTAACCGCCTTTATCTCTGAAAATATCTTAACTAGTTTTTTATCTTTTTTTAGAATAGCGATAATTTCCTCCGCTACCTCCATGGGGTTTTTACCCCCTCCTTCGCTAAAGCTATGGAGGGCAGGCAAAATCAAAGCCAGATTAGTGCTGTAATCTCCAAATTCCCTAGGTGCAAATGAAACGCTAGTCGAAACGCCTTTGGGAGCAATTTGCTTTAATTTTTCGATAATTTCTTCCCGAAACATAATAGAAAAATCATACCATTGCTTTGCTTATTTTGAAATAGTTATGCTAGAATATCTCCATTATGGTAAACGAAGAAAAGCAAACTATTGAATTAGTTAAAAAAGCCACTCCGGCGGTAGTCAGCATCACTATCAGCAAAACCGTGGCTCAAGCCAAGGAAATGGCTTTTGGAAATATGCTCCATCCGTCTTTTCTCCCGGACTTTCCGGCCGACGCCCTTCCTGTTGATGATAACCAAAAAATAAAGGTGGGCGGGGGTTCCGGTTTTATCGTGGACTCCAACGGCATAATTTTGACCAACAAACATGTCGTCATAGACGGCGAAGCGGAATACACGGTCACCACTTCCGACGACACCGAGTACACCGCCAAGGTCCTCACCCGCGATCCGATCAACGACATTGCCATTTTAAAAATAGAGGCAAAAGATCTGCCAACTTTAAAAATGTCTTCTTCGGCTATTCAACCCGGTCAGACCGTTTTAGCCATCGGCAATGCTTTGGGACTTTTTTCCAATACCGTTTCCAAGGGAATCGTTTCCGGACTGTCCAGAAAGATTTCTGCCGCTATGGGCGGAGGAAATCCCGGCGAGGAAGGCGGAGAAGAAGCCATGCCCCAAGTAGAAGAATTGCGCGGAGTGATCCAAACCGATGTGGCCATCAACCAGGGAAACTCCGGGGGACCGCTTCTGAATTTGGACGGCGAAGTGGTTGGCATCAATACCGCCGTCATTTATGGGGCGCAAAATATCGGATTCTCCATTCCCATTCAGTGGGCCAAAAATGACTTGGCTGACTTACAAAAATTCGGACGGATTATCCGCCCTTACATCGGCTTGCGTTACATTATGCTCAACAAAGAAATGCAAAAAAGATACAAACTTTCCACCGATTATGGAGCCTTGATCACTCCCGGTCACTTGCCCGGAGGGCAGGCTGTCATTAAAAATTCCCCCGCCGAGAAAGCCGGGCTTAAAGAAAACGACATCATTTTGGAAGTTAACGGGCAAAAGCTTGATGAAAAAAGCGACCTCCAGGATAAAATCCAGCTTCTCAACGCCGGGGACGAAATAAGTTTAAGTTATCTGCGGAAAGACAAGCCCCATACCGCCAAATTGCTTCTGGAAGAAAGAAAATAGAACCGCTTGAAAGCGGTTTTTATTTAGAGTATATTTCATCAAACAATCTTGGACTTTAAAAACGAGGTCAAAAATGGAACCGAAGAAAAAAGTTAAAGCCAGAGTTTATGGCATTGACCACCATGAAAGCCACTGGGAACTGCAGGAATGGCACTTGGATATCCGCCAATTTCATATTTATCTGACTGGCGAAGAAATTGATTATTTCGCCGAAGACAAGCACAGAAGTGAACCAGGTGTGGAATATCAAATGAGCGCCAGATTTATTAAAAACATTCAGATTCTTTCTCAAATTGACTCCAAGCGCCCAATTCTAATTCATATGAAAACTTGTGGCGGTGATTGGCAGGAAGGAATGGCTATTTATGACACGCTGTGGGCCTGTCCGAACCCTGTTACCATTTTGAGCTACACCCACGCCCGCTCCATGTCTTCTATTATCTTGCAAGCGGCGGATAAGCGGGTGCTGATGCCGAATAGCTATTTCATGATTCATGAGGGCACTTTGGGTCTGGAAGGTACGACCAAAGTAGTGCATTCCATGCTGGATTATGACAAGCGTGTCGTCCGTCCAACTATGCTCAATATTTATGTCGAGAAATTAAAACAGAAAGGGAAATTTAGCCGGCGCGCTCCGGAGCGAATCAAAGAAATGCTCCAAGAGGAGATGAATAAAAAAGAGGATGTTTACTTAACTCCACAAGAAGCTGTAGAATGGGGATTCGCCGACGAGGTTTTTGACCGCAACTGGGTCGCTTTGACCAAATTTTCCAGAAAATTTAAAAAGTTATAATCCGCTAAACTAAAGCGGACTTTTAATTTAAAATGATATAATACGGCCATGTCCGTTTACGCCACCAATCCCAAAGCCGGTTTTGATTATAACATCATCGAAAGCTTCGAGGCTGGTTTGGAATTGGCCGGACAAGAGGTTAAATCCATCAAAAATGGGAAGGTTTCCATCAAAGGAGCTTATGTCAAAATTATCAATGGGGAAGCTTGGCTAATGGGAGCAATCGTCTCCCCTTATCAAGCCGGCAACGTACCGGCCGATTACGACCAGCAAAGAAACCGCCGCCTTCTTTTGAAAAAAAGCGAACTGCAGTATCTCCAAACTAAGTCCCAAGAACTAGGCCTGACTTTGGTGCCGGTCAAAATTTACGGCAAAAAAAATCTCGTCAAATTGGAAATCGGCCTGGCCCGCGGAAAAAAGAAATACGATAAAAGAGAAACCATCAAGAAAAGAGAGTTTGAACGCAAAGAAAAGAGAGAATTATAATAGGTCTTTTAGTTTAAAAATTGAAATTAACTCTATTCCGATTTTATTTAAATTTTCTTTAGCGCCTTCTTCCCTATCGACTAAAACCAGAGCTTTATTAATTTTTAAACCGTTATTTCTTAAAGTTTCCGCTGATTCTATCAGGGATTTGCCCGTAGTAGCCGTATCGTCGATAAGAATAATTTTTTCTCTTTTATTCAAATTGGGTCCTTCGACCTGTTTTTTGTCCGCGTGTTTTTTAGCTGTCTTTCTAATAATAAAAGTTTTCAACAGATATTTTTTGAGATAAGCCAAGAAAGCAATAGCTCCAACCAATGGGTCTGCTCCGATTGTCGGCCCTCCGACAGCCGTAGCTTTTTCTTTTTTAATAACTTCAAAAATTAATTGTGCGGAATGATATGCGCCTTCTGGAGTTAAAGTTACATTTCTTCCATTGAGATAATATCCGGACCGCTTACCGGAAGTTAAAATAAAATCCCCTTTGGTAAGAGACTTTTGAAGAAGCTTCATTAGTTCTTCTTTTTGTTTTTGCATTTAAATTATTATACCAAAAAAAATCGTGCCCGATGGCACGAAGAGATTCTAAATTTTAGTTAGTATTCCATTCTTAAATCTCTTGATTAACATTTCTTTTTTATCTCTTCGCCATTTCTTAATTTGTATTTCTCTTTTTCTTGCCTCAGCCAAAGTTTTATATTCTTCACTGAATACAATCTGAAATTCGCTTTTAGATTTTGTAAATTGAGCACCTTGCCCTGTGTTGTGATGATACAAACGATTTTGTAGATTTTCAGTAATACCAATATACAACTTACTATATCCGTTTTTAATTATGTAGACATAATACATAAAAAAAAGAATATGCCCATTTGACTCATCTTTCAAGAGAAAGACTCGCTCAGGGCACTCTCCTCAAAATTAAATCCGCCTTTTAGCGGATTTAATTTTCGCTGTGGTTTACCACGAGCGAACCTTGCTGAAAGCAAGGTGAGTCGAGTGGAGATGGGGAGAATTGAACTCCCGTCTGGAAAATGATTTAAAATTGCTCTACAAGTTTAGCCGGATTAGCGGAGGCCCACCTCAGAACTTTATTTCTACTGCGGCTTTAAAATTTTGACTGCAAAAGGTTCAAATTTCGTCAGCGTAGTAGCAACTATGCTTTCTCAATTTTCACCTTTTTCGTTCAAAATTATAAAACCTCGTCACGAAAAAAGTTCTGAGGTGGGCCTCCCAGACTTCGGTTAAGAACCCGACAAAATAACCGAAGACCTGTTTTGTATTTTTCGTGCCCTGCCGCTAAAACATTTAAAAGACGGCAAAACCTTATCCCGCTAATGACGCCCTGATTCGGCTAGCAGAAATCGCCGAGAGGACGCGCCTTAAGCGTAAGCTAAAGCGTAATTGCTATTGTAGTTGGCAATTATGATTTGGGTGAAAAGTTTTAAGTGATTATCGCCCATACACTACTTGCGCAAATTTTAAAAGAAATCCCATCGAAGCCGATCATCCCCGCCTAAATTTTTTCCCGCTTCT
>JAUYPS010000006.1 GCA_030695705.1 bacterium
ATGGTTTTTGACAGGTTTTATAAGCAGTCGGAGGTTAAAGGTTTCCGTATGAGGGAAGTAGAGAAATTTTTAAATATTAAACACGGCACTTGGCATAATGCTTTAGATGATGCTAGAGCTACTTACGAAATATTTTTAAAATTACATGACAAATCAACTAATTAAGTATTTAATCCATACCGATGGGGGTTCAAGGGGTAATCCCGGGCCGGCGGCGATCGGGGTGGTAATTGAAAAATCAGGCGGCGGGTCAAAACATGAATATGGAGAATTTCTTGGTCACGCCACAAATAACGAAGCTGAGTATAAAGCGGTAATTTTTGCTTTGAAAAAAGTAAAACAATTGGCAGGCAAAGCAGAAGCAGGCCAGGCGGTAGTAGAAGTGCATGCCGACAGCGAATTGCTTTGCAAGCAGCTCAACGGGGAATACAAAGTCTTGGACGAAAAAATTCAAAAGCTTTTTTTAGAAATCTGGAATTTAAGATTAGATTTTGGGGAGGTGGTTTTTAAGCATGTTCCCAGAGAAGAAAATAAGGAAGCCGACCGGATGGTAAACGTGGCTCTGGATAAGGAGCTTAACAAGTTGTTGTGACAAAAAACGCTCGTTGAGCGTTTTTTGTTTGCTTGGCAAATCTATAAGCCGAATTCTGTTTTTGTGTAATTATTTATCTAGGTCGTTCATTGCTGAACGGCTCAAGCGAGCTAACTTTTCGAACTCTAACAAGCTAGGAATTGCTTCTGAGCTTGCTGAAGGACGCTGCTCTTGCACCCCAGTAAGAGTTTAGCCGTTTCACCCTCGACATTACTGTCGAGATTCACCCCGAAGGGTGTTCTTTGGCTTTCGCCTCAGAACGTCTCTGCTCGCATCTCTTGGATTGCTCCAGACGGGCGTTACCCGCTACTGTTTTTGGCACCTCTTAAGATAATGCCAAATGAGTGTTCGGACTTTCCTCTATCCACCCCACGCGGGCTGATAGTAATCACCCGATTTACCAAGCTACATAAGTATATCAAAAATAAGGCAAAAATCAAGTTAATAATTGACATCTGTGGCATTTTGTTTTAAGTTATAAGGACTTTTGATCATTAAAAAGGGGTACTCGTGTATAAAAATCAGGAAATGATTATGGAACAGGCGGATAGGTATTTGCCCCGCCATTATGAAAGGTTTCCGGTGGTCATTGTTGAAGCCAGAGGACACAATCGACTCAATTTTTAAGACGGAAATTAAGAGGTAAGGTTCACCGACGGCTGTCATTCAGCCGTTTTTAATTTTTTTAATTTATAGTTAAAATTAAATGGATGCTGGGACTCACTAAGATTAAGATGAAGAATAAAAAAATAATTCTGATTTTTCTGATCTTATTTTCTTTGTTGGCCTTGTTTTACCCCAACCGGCTTTCGATCAGAAGAATTATTATTAAAAGTTATTATCAGCTTCAAGCGGCTATTCTTCCTTTGGCTTTGGACAAGGAGTCGAGTGTGAAGCTAGATGTCCCTTTCCATCGGCAGGAACGGGCTTTATCTTGCGAAATTGCTACTTTGCGCATGGTTTTAAATTATTATGGTTTGCAGGTTTCGGAAAAAGAACTTTTAGCCAAACTGCCGTTTGAAACCAGTTCTTCTCGCCAGCCGGGCAATGTTTGGGGAAATCCAAATCTTGGCTTTGTGGGAAATATCAACGGCCGGATGCCCGATAGCGGATACGGGGTCTATGAGGAGCCGATTGCCTTAGTTGCCAATCAATATAGAGAAGCCAAGGCCTTACGAGGAACTACGCTGGTCACCATTTTGCAAGAGGTGGTCAATGGCCGGCCGGTAATTGTGTGGGGGCATATTTCTTCCGGAAAGGATATCTCTTGGAGAACCACGGAAGGCGAGTATATCAAAGCAATTTATGGGGAGCATACTAAAATTATAACCGGTTTTTATGGTACCGCTTCAAATCCTGAATATTTGATTTTGCTCGATCCGATTTACGGAAAAGTTGTTTGGCGAACAGATAAGTTTCTTCAAAATTGGGCTTCTCTTGACAATAGAGCTGTAGTAGTGTATTAATTAAGTAATGATTAAGTGGTCTCTTGTATTTTTATTTATTCTTGCCGTTGTCATAACGGTTGTTTTTTTAATGCCAAAGAGTGGGGATCTGGCTAGGGAAACAATAACTTTGCCCGGCATGGTTGAATCACCTAGCCCTACCAAAACCTTTCTGGTAGAGCCGGAAAAAAGTAGTCAGCCAATTTCCAAGTCCATAAATATGGAAGTGCAATTTACCAGCCAGGCGCCTTTTGGGGTCTGGGATCACTTGCATGATGAGGCCTGCGAAGAGGCTTCTATTCTAATGGCTTACGCTTGGGCTAACGAGGTTGTTCTTGACCCTCAATTGGCGGATGGAGAATTAAAAAAACTAGCTGAATGGCAGGCCGCTAATTTTGGTTTTTTCGAAAGCACGACTGCGGAACAGACCGCGCGTCTGGCCAAAGAATTTTATGGACTTAATGTCGATTTGATTAATAACCCTACTCGGGAAGAAATAAAAAAAAAATTGGATGAAGGGAACTTGGTGGTGATGGGCATGGCCGGAAGATTACTTGGTAATCCTCATTTTAAGCCGCCTGGGCCGGTTTATCACATGCTGATTATAAAAGGGTACGATCATGCCGGGTTTTTCACCAATGATCCTGGCACGAAGTATGGAAAAAACTATTATTATTCTTACGATACAATCATGAATTCGGCTCATGATTGGACAGGAGCCGAGGAAGAGATTTATACTTCACCTGCAGTTGCTTTAGTTATTTCTAGGTAAATATCCAGGCAAATCAGGCCATACACCTGCTCGAAAATTCCCGAGCGAAGAGTCGAGGGTCGAGAGCAGGTTGTATGGCTGATTTGCCCAAGTAATTAGTTTATGAAGAAGTCTGAATTATTTTTTAATACCATACTGTTGCCATTTGATTTTCTGATGATCATTGTGGCTGGTCTGGCCACCTACTTTTTTCGTACGAAAATCTTATCTTCTTTCCGGCCGGTTCTTTTCGAACTCAACTTGCCTTTTGAGGAGTATTTTTTACTGGTTTCGGCGGCGGCCATTTTGTTTGTCATAATTTTTGCCGTGTCAGGTTTATATAGTTTAAAAACGACTACGGGAAGGATTGAAGAATTTTTCCGGGTAGTAATTGCTTCTTCAGCTGGAGTCATGGGTTTGATCGTTTATATTTTCTTGAGACAAGAACTTTTTGACTCCCGCTTTCTGGTGATGGGTGGATGGATTCTGACAATTATTTTTGTTTCCATAGGAAGGTTTTTAGTCCGTCATTTGCAGAAAAATCTTGTGGCCCGCTACGACTTTGGTATCCATAAAGTTTTGATCATAGGAGACGATAAGGTCTCTGCAAAAATTACCGAAGAGATTAAAAAGAACCCTTCGGTGGGCTATCGTGTGGTAAAGCACCTGGAAAATCCGGAAGTATCGGAAATCAAATCGGCTATTGGTAATCCGGGGATAGATGAAGTAATTTTGGCTAACCCGAACTATCCTTCCGAAAAAGTTTTGGAAATTGTTGATTTTTGTAATGAGAATCACCTCGCCTTTAAATTTGTCCCCAATATTTACCAGACGCTTACTACTAATTTTTCGGTAGATGTTTTAGCGGGTGTGCCGGTAATTGAATTGCGGCGAACCAATCTGGATGGATGGGGGAGAGTGATAAAAAGGACAGTTGATGTGATTGGAAGCGTTCTGGCGCTGATAATATTTTCTCCGATATTGTTATTGGTGGCCTTTGCTATCAAATGGGAGACGGAAGGTCCTGTTCTGGTTCGTCTACGGCGTGTCAGTCAGGGAAAAGAATTCAACCTTTTGAAATTCCGTTCGATGATTAAAAATGCCGAAGAGCTCAAGCCATACCTGGCTACTTTAAATGAAAGAAGCGACGGTCCGCTTTTTAAAATTAAAAATGATCCGCGTATAACTAGAGTAGGAAAGTTTATCCGGCGCTATCGTTTGGACGAATTGCCTCAATTCCAGAACGTAGTAAAAGGCGAGATGAGTTTAGTCGGTCCCCGCCCGCACCAGCCGGATGAAATTGCTAACTATGAGAAGCATCACAAAAAGGTCTTATCGATAAAAGCGGGAGTAACCGGTCTGGCGCAGGTTTCGGGAAGTTCCGATCTGCCATTTGAAGAAGAAGTGGCGCTCGATTCTTTTTACATTGAAAACTGGTCTCTGATTCAAGACATCAAAATTCTTCTCAAAACCGGAGTCAAAATGCTTCTCGACCGTTCGGCGGTGTAGAACTTTTCTTTTTAACTTGTTAAACTTGTGGCCATGCGAGTGGCCTTGGTTCATGATTATCTAAATCAGTATGGAGGGGGAGAAAGGGTGCTGGGAACTTTTTGCGAGATGTTCCCGCAGGCGCCGATTTTTACTTTGCTTTATGATGAAAAATTAACAGGGCGAGCTTTCGCTGATCGGCACATTTATACTTCTTTTCTGCAAAAAATTCCGGGAGCGAAGCGTTATCACCGGTGGCTACCCATGCTGATGCCCATAGCTGTAGAACAGTTTGACTTGTCTGCTTTTGATCTAGTTGTTTCTAATTCGGCCTCCTTTGCCAAAGGAGTGATTACTAAGCCACGTACCAAACATATTTCTTACTGCATGACCCCCACCCGTTTTTTGTGGGACGACAGCCATAAGTATCTCGACGAATTTCAAAAACCTGGATTGATTAAAAAATTCACTCCGTTTTTTTTAAACTATTTACGGATTTGGGATCAGGATGCCAGTTCACGGGTCGATCAATTTGTGGCCATTTCCGATTTTATTAAAGAGAGGATTAGAAAATATTATCAAAGGGATTCTTTGGTGGTGCATCCGCCGGTGAATACCGCCAAGTTTAATATTGCTGATCAAATAGGAGATTATTTTTTAATGGTGGGGCGGATGGTTCCTTATAAAAGATTTGATTTGGCTATTAGTGTTTTTAACGAATTGGGATGGCCTTTAAAAATTATCGGGGATGGTCCGCAAAAAAGCCATTTGCAGAAAATCTCCAAGAAAAACATAGAGTTTCTGGGTTTAGTTTCAGATTATAAATTGCCCCTTTTTTATTCACATGCCAGAGCGGTTATTTTTCCCCAGGAAGAGGACTTCGGCATCGTGCCGGTAGAAGCCATGGCTTCCGGCCGCCCGGTGATTGCCTTTCGGGCTGGGGGAGTTCTAGAGACAGTCAAAGAAGGTGAGAGCGGCCTATTTTTTGACGAACAGACGGAGGAGTTATTGCTGAAAGTTTTGCAGAATTTCAATCATCTCGATTTTGACCCCCAGCATATCAAAGCCAGGGCCGCTTTGTTTGATCAGGAAATTTTTAAAGACAAATGGAGAAAAATAATTAACTAAGCAAATCAGCCATACACCCACTCGAAAATTCCCGAGCGACCAGTCGAGGGTCGAGAGTGGGTTGGTATGGCTGATTTGCAGAAGATATAATTTGGACATCGGAATTGATTTAAGGGTTTTAGCCGGGGGTTCATACGGAGGAATCGCCCAATATATTCTCGGTCTTTTGCCGGAACTTTTTAAGATAGATCGTAAAATTAAATTTAAGCTTTTTTTTAATGCTTATAAAAAAAATCTGCCTAATTACCTTTGGCTGAAAGACGAAAACGTTCAGCTTTTTCAGTTTAATTATCCGAATCGCTTAATTTTTACCTCTTCAATACTTTTTGATTACCCCAAGCTAGATAACTTAATCAGGGGAGTGGATGTCTTTTTCAGCCCCCATTTTTTTGCCGCTCCTCTTTTGCCTCAATGCCGTTCGGTAGTTACTTTTCATGACCTTTCTTTTATCCGCCATTCGGAGTTTTTTTCTTTGCGCCAAAACATCTGGCATCGTCTGGAAATGAGTCCAAAGAAACAAGCTATACGGGCAGATAAAGTTATTGCTGTTTCAGAGTCCACCAAAAACGATCTGGTGAACCTTTTCGGAATTGACCCCAAAAAAATTCATGTTATTTATTCTGGTATCTATTCTGGAAGCAAATTGGAAATACCACCCACTCTCGACCCTCGACTCCTCGCTCGGGAATTTTCGAGTGGGTGTATTTCCGATTTGCTTCGGGTGAAGAAAAAACACAATTTGCCGGAAAAATTTTTTCTGTTTCTCGGTACTTTAGAGCCGCGTAAAAACATTGTTGGAATTTTAAGAGCTTTTACTTATCTGAAATCAAATGGCCAGATTCCCGAGGATGGCCACTTAGTAATTGCCGGTTCGCGGGGCTGGCTCTATGATGACATTCTAAAAATTTATGACAGCTCTCCCCACAAAAGATTTATTCATTTTATCGGTCCGGTAGAAGAGCAGGACAAATCGTTCCTCTATCTTTTGTCTCGGGTTTTTGTTTATCCAAGTTTCTTTGAGGGTTTTGGCTTTCCACCTCTGGAAGCGATGTCGCTGGGAGTGCCGGTGATTACTTCAAAGGTTTCCTCTCTTCCGGAAGTAGTGGGAGATGCCGGTCTGATGGTAGATCCTTATAATCTAAAAGAGATAGCCGAGCAGATGAAAAATCTTTTTTTGGATGATAAATTACGCGACTTTTACATTGAAAAAGGCCAAAAAAGAGCCAAAGAATTCTCTTGGAAAAAATCAGCCGAAGAAACTCTCAAAGTTTTGACTTTTACACAGTAGTATTTCGCCTTCCAGTGCTATAATAGAAGCAATGCCCGATGCAAAAATTGTCAGGGCGATGTTTGATATTAAACCGGTTAATCAATCCGGCCAGGTTGACTTTGAAAAAATCAGCCAAATAGATCACAAAATAGATCTTAGAAAAAATGTTGCCCTGGAAATTGTTTCAGAGGAATCCGCCATAGTCATTCCCGTGCTAAAGGTAAAAGACAAAAAAGCAATCAAAGAAGATTTGGTCAAAGAATTAAACGAAGAACTGCAAAAAAAAGTAAATTTAGTAACCATTCTGGCCAAAGTCGGCGGGTCTGTAATTACAGTTCCCCATCTTTCTTCAAACCGCCGCCGGTTGGTGACCATTAAAAAACCAAAGATTGAGCCAAAGATTGAACCGGAAATTAAGCTATTAAAGCTTGAGGCGGTTCCTTTCGTCCGCAATGTTGATGAACCAGGAGAACCTGTAACTGAAAAACAAGTTCAAAAACCGGTTCAACGCAAGAAATACTTTATGGTAGGACTTTCGCTTCTAGCCGTGCTGGTTATTGTCGGTATTTTCAATAAAGACGGGTTTGAGGAGAAGGTGGTAAGAGACGGTAATGCCGCTGTTCAGAATCTGGAGAACGCCAAAGCGGATATAGAGAAATTTGATTTTGCTGCTGCCGCTAAGAATTTTACTCTGGCTAATTATAATTTTTCTGCCGCTTCCGACCGGCTTAATCTGCTGGGTAATTCCTTCGGTTCTTTTTTGGGAGCAATGCCCGGACTGGGAAAATTAAAATCGGCTCAGAATTTAACCGAAGCCGGAGAAAATATTGCTAAAGCCGGAGAGATGCTTTCTTTGGCGGCGGATAATCTTTCCAAGACCAACTTTGTTTCTTATTTGGCCCTAAGCGGGAATTCGGAAAAGCCGCTGACCGATTTTATAAATTCTTTCCGGGAGGCGTTGGTTTTTGCTCAGAAAAAGTTTAAAACAGCCAGCATATTGTTGGCGGAAGTTGATCCCGAGATTATTCCTGAAGAAAAAAGACAGAATTTTTTGGATTTTAAGGAACAACTTCCTATTTTTGAGGAATTTCTGAAGGGCTCGCTTGATTATTCTGATTTTCTCTTGGAACTGGTGGGACAGTCCGGACCGAAAAAGTATTTGGTTCTTTTTCAGAATAATACGGAACTGCGGGCGACCGGAGGATTTTTTGGCTCTTATGCGCTGGCTGATTTCAACCGGGGATTTTTGCGAGGATTTGAAGTAAAAGATGTTTATGAAACTGACGGCCAGGCCAAGACCAATATTATTCCTCCGAAGGAACTTCAGCACATTACCCCTGTTTGGGGCATGCGGGACGCTAATTGGTTTATTAACTTCCCGGACTCGGCTAAAAAAATAATGCAGCTTTATACGGAAAATGACGGCGGTCCGACGGTGGATGGAGTGATCACTATTACCCCCACTGTTATTTCCAAAATTTTAAAAATAACAGGGCCGGTGGAATTACCGGAGTATCAGAAGACCATTACCAGCGAAAATTTCCTGGCGGAAATTCAGGAAGAGGTGGAGTATGGTCCGAACCGGGTCAAACCCAAACAAATTTTAGTTGATTTTTCACCAAAGTTTTTAGAAAAACTCGGTGAGCTTGATAAAGAAAAATGGGCCGGTATTTTCAAGATTCTAAACGATGCAGCGGAAGAAAGACACATTCTGGCTTATTTCAAAAACTCCCAGATGGAAAAAACGGCCGTTCAAGGCGGTTTTGGCGGAGAAATTAAAAGCGTTGATAAAGATTATCTTTCTGTTATCCATACGAATGTCAAAGGATCTAAAACGGATGCCTACACGGACAACATCTATCAGCTTCAATCAGGAGTCAACACGGCGGGGCAAGTGGAAAATAATTTATCAATAACCAGAGTGCACAAAGGAGGAAAAACCGGCTTCGGTTTTTATAACCGTATTAACTATGATTTTGTCCGGGTGGTAGTACCGAAAGGATCAAAACTATTGGAGATAAACGGTTATTCCGTGCCTAATTTCCAGCCGATTGTAGATTATGGAGATGGGCAAGGTTTTGTAACTGACTCTGATCTGGTGGCTTATGAGCAAAAAGCTACGAAGCTCAAACCGGGCGTGACTCAGCTAAGTGAGAAAGATAAGACAGTTTTTGGATTCTGGTTAATTGTGGAACCTGGTAAAACCAAAACCGTCACCTTGAAATACGAAACACCTGTCAAGATAGGTGATAATCGTTACTCTTTATTAGTCCAAAAACAACCGGGTACGTTGGAGGACTTATTTAACTTCTCTTTTGCTCTGCCGGAAGGCAAACAGATTATTTACCGGACTCCCGGTTTAACTATGTCCGGCGATTCCATTAATTTTGAAACCAAACTTCTTAAAGATACAGAGATAGAAGTTAAATTCCAATAGCCGGTATTTTGTTGAAACTAATCAGGCGATGCGGTATACTTGTCGTTGAAACTTCAGATGTTTTTTAAAAAGGAGAACTGATGGATTATTATCTTGGTGACGAACGGGAAATATTTGAAGAAGTTTTTTCCGAAGAAATTAAGGCAATGGCTAAACCAGTGTTATGGGTCCTTTATTTTCTGTTGGTGTTTATAGTCAGTTCATGGTTTGTCGTTAATATCCATAGCGAAACTTTTCTGGGTCTGTTTTTGAAAGAGTACGGTCTTCGGGGGTTCACTATTATCTTGATCCTGTTATTCTACTTTATTTTTAGAAAAAGCTTCAAAGAAGAAAAACTGTTTGAGGACTGGAAAGCTGGCAAATACCCCGATCGTCCAAACGATTACTCGGACCATCGACTAAATAAGCAATAAGCAGTGGGCGGCTAAAGCCGCTTTTTTTGTTTGATTTTTTTGTTTTTGTATGATAAAGTGTGGGCATGCGTAAAATTGACTTAAAGAATGTGGTGTGGAAAGAGGGTAAATATTTTGTAGCCCAATGCTTAAATGTTGATGTGTCTAGTTTTGGACAAACCAAAAAAGACGCTTTGGCTAATTTGGATGAAGCATTGGAGTTGTTTTTTGAAGATGTTAGAAAACCAAGAGTAACTAAAATAGAAAATCCAGAAATCGTGAGATTATCTCTTCCACATGCCTAAACTTTTTTCATCGGTTTGGATTGTCAAAGTCCTTCGTAGAAAGGGCTTTGTTTTTATATCTCAAAAAGGCAGCCATGCTAAATTTAAACACGGCCGCTATTCAGTCATTATTCCAATGGGAAGAAAAGAAATTCCTTTTGGAACATTGAAATCTATTTTGCGGCAAGCTAATCTAAGTGAGGACGATTTTAAAAAATGACCAATAGTATACGCAATTTCTGTATTATCGCTCATGTTGATCATGGTAAGTCGACTTTAGCCGACCGGCTTTTGGAATTGACCGGAACGGTGGAGAAAAGAAAAATGCAGGAACAGTTTTTGGATACCATGGAGTTGGAAAGAGAGCGGGGAATTACCATCAAGCTTCAGCCAGTAAGAATGATTTATAGACCTGACCCATCAACCATACACCCACTCGAAAATTCCCGAGCGACAAGTCGAGGGTCGAGAGTGGGTGGTATGGTTGATGGGTCAAACTCAGATTATATTTTGAACTTAATCGATACCCCCGGCCACGTGGATTTTACTTATGAGGTTTCCCGGTCTCTGGCCGCAGTGGAAGGAGCCATTCTCCTAGTAGACGCTACTCAAGGGGTCCAGGCGCAGACCCTGGCCAATTTGTATCTTGCCCAGAAGCAGGGATTAGTAATTATTCCGGTAATCAATAAAGTGGATTTGCCCAATGCTAGGATTCAGGAGACCGAGGAAGAAATTTTTAATTTAACCGGAGAAGAAAATATTTTGAAAGTTTCGGCCAAGACAGGCGAAGGAATGGATAAAATTTTGGAAGAAGTGATAAAGAGGATTCCTCCGCCGGATATTTCTGAAAAAGATTTTCGGGCCTTGATTTTCGATTCCAGTTTCGACGCTTATAAAGGGGTGGTTGCTTATGTGCGGGTTTTCGGCGGATCGGTAAAAAGCGGAGAAAAGTTTCGTCTTTTAGCAGCGAAAGAAAAAGGGGAAGTGATTGAGGTGGGCTATTTTTTCCCCAAACTGGAAAAAAGCCAGGAGGTAAATGCCGGAGAGATCGGCTACATCGCCACCGGAATTAAGATTCCTGGTTTGGTCCGGGTAGGAGATACGATTGCCGGTGAGTCCGCCCAGCCGTTGGCCGGCTACCAAGAGCCGTTGCCGGTGGTCTTTGCCAGCTTTTTTCCGGAAAATGCTGAACAGTTTGACGAATTGAAAGATGCTTTAGAAAAATTAAAATTGACCGATGCTTCTCTGGCTTTTGAACCGGAAAGTTCTCTGGCTTTAGGACGCGGTTTTCGGATTGGCTTTCTGGGGCTTTTACATATTGAAATTATCAGCGAGCGGCTGAAAAGAGAATTCGGGCTCGGTTTGATTATTTCTTCCCCGACAGTGGAGTATGAAGTATTTTTAAAAAACGGCCAAAAGATAAAAATCCGCTCGGCCATTCAGCTGCCTGATCCTAGTTCTACAGAAAAAATTAAGGAGCCAATCAGCCAGCTTAATATCATTACCCCGTTAACATATATGGGGGCAGTCATGAAGCTAACCGCTGAATTGCGCAGCCAATACCAGCAGACGGATTATCTGACCAAAGAAGTAGTTCGGCTGGTGTATCTTGTTCCCTTGAGCGAAATAATTACCGATTTTTATGATCGTTTAAAAAGCGTCAGTTCGGGCTATGCTTCCATGAGCTATGAACCGATTGGTTATGAAGAGGCAGATCTGGTCCGGCTGGATATTCTGGTCGCCGAAGAAAAAATAGAGCCATTTTCTCGCATCATTCCCCGCCACCAAGCGGAAAGTGTTGGCCGGGCCATGGTAGACAAATTAAAAGATGTTATTCCCCCTCAGCTTTTTGCCGTGGCTCTACAAGCCGGAGTGGGAGGAAAGATCATTGCTCGGGAAACGATCAAGGCCAGGCGCAAAGATGTGACCGGCTATCTTTACGGAGGAGATATAACCCGTAAGAAAAAATTGCTTGAAAAACAAAAAAGAGGAAAAGAAAGAATGCGCGAAACCGGCCGGGTCAATATCCCTCAGAAAGTTTTCTTAGAGATGTTGAAGAAGTAAGAATAGATAACTAATAGAAAATAGGGAGAATCAGGAAAAAGACCATACTGACCATTACGATAATGACGAATATTTTTCCCAAAATTTTAACCTTTTTGTTGGAATATAAAAACATAGAAATGATGTTATAATTATGACATGGGAAACGGATTTTTTCAATCCAAATTTCTAACTTTAATCGTTTTGGCCGGAGTGGTTTTTTTAGCCGTTTCTTTATTTAGATTATGGCCTCAAAAATCTATGGTTGATGCTCGTCTGGAAAATTTGGAAGGCAAAATATCTGAAACAGAAAAAGCCAATTCTAACCTCTCGCGCTTGCTGAATTATTTTAAAAGCCGTTCCTTTCTCGAACGCGAGGCTAAACTAAAATTAAACGTCCGCCGACCGGACGAAAATGTCGTCTTTATTTACGAAGACGAAAAAGAAAATATCATGAAGGATGAAAAAGGCCGGGGATTTTATGGCTTAGAGGGTCTGACAAATTTTGAAAAATGGTTAAAATATCTTTTTGAATAATAATCTATCTATCCGCGGGTGTAGTACAGTGGCAGTACGATTGCTTCCCAAGCAATAGACGAGGGTCCGATTCCCTTCACCCGCTCAAGTTGCTAAAATACCACTTGTGTGATATTTTAGTTTAAGTGAATTTAACAAAAAGTAGGGGTTTCTAAAGATGAAGAAGATAGACGGTAAGATAGATGGGAAAAGAGGGTGGGTTTATGTTTATAACGTTAGGGAAACAATTGTAGTTTCCTGGGAGGAAATAGAGCTCGATCCACAGATTAGATATCTAACCGGTAGGGGTTTAGTTTCTAAAATGTGCAGTCACAGAGAAAGATACTATAGTTACGAATCACTTACTAAAGCACAAAAAGCTTTTCGGCATTTAATAAATCAACACCTTAAGTCGGGTTGTAAAGTGGCAAGTCGTCAAAAAAAAGACCCAAGATTAAACGCAGAAGAAGTAAAAGGAGGAAGTGTTTTGTGGGGTATTATGAGAAGGGTTATACTAGATAAATACTTGGATGGTCAAAAACTTGAGAATCCAATTTTTATCACTTTAGAAATAGGCCCTGCGTTGCTCACAGTTTTGAAGACAAATCCTGAAGTTATTCGCAGGTTCTCTGAAACCCCCGAGTTACCCCAGGCAAGAATTAGTGGCTCTTGTTAACGCGGCAATCAAGCCGTTTTTTTAATTCCCAAAACTTGGAATAAAGAAACTGTCCTCTTGTTTAAACCAGGTTCGAACGTCATCTACTAACCCGCTCAAAGTTGTAAGAAAATAAAAACCGGCATTAATGCCGGCGGCGAAACTTAAACGGGGGGAAAAGGGTGCGGCAGAGCCAATCCAGTAGGCGGCCGACAAAACCAAAATTTATCTCTTCACGCACATGGTGGCGGAAATGGTGTTTGTCTTGGCTGGCCCTGCGCTGTCTGACTAGAGGGATTTTTTCTACCCAACGGTCAAAAAAGTTATCGGCCAGATGGGAAAAATAATGAGTGGTTTCGTAAGTCAGAAAACGCAGTACTACTCCCAGAAAAAACATTGGAGCAAAAACGGCATATTTGTTTGGCAGCAAGAAAATAAAAGCAAAATAGTGAATGAACAATAAAACCGGAAAAAGATACCAACTTGAAGAAATTTCCCAGAGATCTGCCGGATTTTTTGTTTTGTAATTCTGTCGGTGAAAAACGCGGTGGTGTTCCCGATGGCCGTCTTTCATCCACTTTAATCCAGGAATTCCATAATGCATAGCAAAGCGGTGATCCAGATATTCAAAAATATGGGTGTAGAATATGCCTAGAGCAAACCAATGCCAAGCTGGTTCCCAGGCATAATATCGGAAGTGATAAAAAATAATTAAACAAAAAGCGATTAAAGGTGGAATCAGTGCTTTTAGAAGGGGTCCGTACCAAACCAGCACTTTCATGAATTGTCCTTTTTTAAAGTTCTTTTTTCTCTGATACTATTAAATACCAACTTGAAATTAAACTCAACTGGGCTATAATTAATTTGCTGATGAAAGAGAGTTCCGGCTTCACAATAGAAGAGTTAAAAACTGAAGTCCGCCAGCTAGCGGACCGTCTTTGACTTAGCCGGAAAAGAGCAAAAAATTCTAGAAATAGAAACAAAAATGCAGTCGGCTGATTTTTGGCAGAATCGGGAAGAGGCCCAGAAAGCCGCCACCGAATTGAGTTCTCTTAAAAGCGAGATAGAAAAAGTCAAAGAGTTAGAACAAAAAATAAATAGTTTTCAGGGTACAGAAAAAGAACTTGCTGTTTTAATAAAGGAATTTAAAAAATTAAAGTTGGCTGCCATGTTTTCCGGCGCTTATGACCGGCGGGATGCTTTGATGGAAATTTTTTCCGGGGCCGGCGGGGTAGATGCCCAGGATTGGGCCATGATGCTTTTTCGCATGTATCATCGTTACGCCGAGAAAAATGGTCTTAGTTTTAAAGTTTTGCATGAATCATTGGGTGAACAGAAAGGATTAAAGTCGGCTACCGTGGAAATAAAGGGGCCATTCGCCTATGGATATCTGAAAAATGAATCCGGTGTGCATCGCTTAGTTCGTCTTTCCCCTTTTTCAGCTAAAAATCTAAGGCATACCTCTTTTGCCCTGGCACAATTTATTCCCTTGGTGGAGCAAGCTGAATTTCAGATTGATCCGAAGGATTTAAGGATTGAAACTTTCCGTTCCTCCGGGCCCGGTGGACAGAATGTTAATAAACTGGAATCGGCCGTGCGAGTTACCCATGTGCCCACAGGTATTGCGGTAGCGGCGCAGTCCGAAAGATCGCAAAGCCAAAACAAGGAAAAGGCCATGCAGATTCTTTCTTCCCGTTTGGCGCAAAGAATGGCTGAGGAACAAGTGGAAGAACTTGGTAGACTAAAACCCCAGCTGGCCACCGGTAGCGTGGAATGGGGGAACCAGATCAGGTCCTATGTTCTACATCCTTATAAATTAGTCAAAGACCACCGGACGGACTTTGAATCGCATGATCCGGAAGCGGTGCTGGAAGGAGATCTGGAAGAATTTATCGAAGCGGAATTAAAATGATAAATTTTAAGAAAGTAACTAAAAAATATAATCACAATTTTATGGCTCTCGATGGAGTCGATTTAGAAATTCAGGATGGCGAGTTTGTTTCGCTGGTCGGACCATCAGGGGCAGGGAAGTCCACTCTCATTAAAATGTTAATTAAAGAAGATCGGCCCACTTCCGGGAAAGTTGTTTTGGATGATATTGATTTGGCGGATCTTCCGGATAAAGAAATTCCTTTCCTTCGCCGGAAAATCGGCACTATTTTTCAGGATTTCCGTTTGTTAGAAAGTAAAAATGCTTTAGAAAATGTGGCCTTTGCTTTAGAGGTGGCCGGAGCGGACGACGAGGAAATTATTAAAGATGTGGATCAGGTCTTGGCCATTGTCGGGCTGGCCGATAAAAAGAAAAACTTTCCCAAGGAGCTTTCTGGAGGAGAGAAACAGCGTTTAGCCATCGCCAGGGCCTTGGTACACCGTCCCAAAATTATTCTAGCCGATGAACCGACCGGCAACTTGGATATGGTCAACAGTTTTGATGTGGTAAAATTATTGTGGCGGATCAACGAGCTTGGCACAACTGTGATTTTAGCTACCCACGACGACAAGATCGTCAACACGGTAGGCAAGCGGGTTATTTCCATGGAGAAAGGGAAAATTGTTCGCGACCAGCTTAAAGACGGAAAATATATCATATGAGCGATAAACTGCCGTCCAGCCAATCTTTGAAAAGAATTGTTTCCAGTGGCTGGGTTAATTTTAGGCGCAACAGTTTTATGAGCTTCGGGGCAACTGGAGTAATGGCTCTGGCTCTGCTTGTTTTTTCCGGTTTGATTGTTTTGAACTTTTTCACCAGCCAGGTGGTTACTTTTTTGGATGAGAAAGTAGATGTTAGTGTTTACTTTCAAAATGATGCTAAGGAAGACCAGATTTTGGAAATTAAGTCCGACCTGGAGGAATTTGGCAATGTGCGTACGGTTAATTATATTTCCCAAGATCAAGCTCTAGAGGACTTCAAAAACCGTCATCGTAACGATCAGCTCATCCAAGATTCTATTGTTGAACTTGATTCCAATCCTTTGCAGGCCTCTTTGAATGTCAAAGCGGTTGATCCGAGCCAGTATGCTTCCATTGCCCAATTTTTAGAGGGCAACGCTTTAAAAACAGTGATTGATAAAATTAGTTTTTACGAAAATGAGCTGGCCATCAATCGTATTCGGGGAATTTCCAATACCTTTTCCAGAGGGGGATTGGGAGTCACTCTACTTTTGGCGATGGTAGCGGTGCTCGTCACTTTCAACACCATCCGCCTAACCATTTACAACAAAAGAGAAGAGATCGAAATTATGAAACTGGTCGGGGCAACCAACTGGCATATTCGCGGACCATTTTTAGTAGAGGGCGGGTTTTATGGCCTATTTGCCTCTTTACTGACTTTGGCCGTTTTTTATCCATCCACCTATTTTATTTCCAACAAACTTCTCGGCTTTGCTCCCGACATCAACTTGTTTAACCACTACCTAGGCAACATCGGCCAAATGTTTTTTATCGTTATCGGCGCTGGCCTGCTCATAGGTGTTTTCAGTAGTTTTATTGCTATCCGAAAACATCTGAAAGTTTAACTGCCGTTGTCATGTTTTTTCTAATACGCTATTCTTTCGAGTAGCGCATTTATAATTAGTTGCCGTATTTTAGGAGGGCAAAATGTCTGATGGGATAACCGATTCTTACAGAGATCAAAGAAGAGCGGAAGCTTACGAAGAATTTTTATGCCGCCTGGCAGATTACATTGAGAACCCCATTGAAGAAAATTTGACTGTTTTAAAGTCGGCAGGCGAACAAACCGACGGGGTTCCCAGAGGATTGGTCAGTGGCCGGACGGATATTTCAAGCGGTATAGAAGATTTACTTAAAGCCCTTTTTGAAAATGACGAAAGGATTTGGGGGAAACTGCTTCTCAACGCCCATGGGGGTTATCCGGAAGAAGGATTTCGCAAACTTAAACGGCTTTCCCCGTTTAAGGACAAAATTATCGTGGAAGTAGATTATGGGATCGGTTTCGTCAGTTTAAGTGGAGAATTTCAAAATCTTATCGATAAAGTTATAGGCGGGGCTCATAATATGAAAACCTATGACGGAGATAGCTACATGCTTGCTATCCCGAATGATGTGTTAAAAGATGCAAATGTGGTTTGGTTGAAATGTGGAATTGGCGGTGTTAAAGGTTCTAGAAAGGCAAGAGAAAAATAGACAATGGCGTTGCAAAAACGCCATTTTTGTTTTAAAATAACCTAACATTGCGGGATCGTCTAATGGTAGGACAGCGCCCTCTGAAGGCGTTTATCTTGGTTCGAATCCAGGTCCCGCAGCCAAGTTTCAGAATTCGTTTTTTCGCCAAAATGCGGAGCGTCGCAAAGCGACGCAACGGGGGTTTCCACCAGAATTCGCCAAGGGTTTTTGA
>JAUYPS010000014.1 GCA_030695705.1 bacterium
GGAGCGAAGAAGATCCATGGCCAGTTCTCTGTTTTGAGCCTGGAATCTTTGGGTCTGGCAAGTTACCACAATTCCTGTAGGAATATGTTTTAATCTTACGGCTGTTGAAACTTTATTAACATTTTGTCCGCCGTGGCCTCCCGACCTGAAAGCTTCAAAAGTAATATCACCTGGATTAATGGAAACTTCTCTGGATGTGACTTCCGGTAAAACTGCCACTGTAGCGGTTGAAGTATGAATTCTACCGGAAGATTCTGTAATGGGTACTCTTTGTACCCGGTGGACACCAGATTCATTTTTTAGCTCGTTGTAACAACCCCTTCCCTTAATTTTGAGTACATTTCGATCCAGTTCTTCAATTTTCCACTCCTTGGTTTGAGCAAATTTAGTGTACATGCGAAGCAGATCCCCGGCAAAAATTCCCGCTTCATCTCCGCCTGCAGCGCTTCTTATTTCCAAGATACAACGATCAGTCATTAAATCTGACGACTGACGACTGACGACTGACGACTGAAAGCTGTCTTTCTGTTTTTCCAATTCCTCAATTTCAGCCCTGGCTAATGGAGCCAGTTCCGGATCAGAAAAAAGCTCCTGATTTTGGGAAATTTTTTTATCTATTGTATCTATTTGCTGGCGAATATAATCCATCTAACTTACCATTTGTTTTCTGGCCTGCATTAAAAGATCTTTTAAGGAGGGTCGGTCTTTTTTAGTTTCTTCTTTTTTATTTTTTCTGGCTTCCAAAATTCTAATTCTTTCTTCCTTTTTAACTTTGGATACTTCTGTTTTCTTTATAAATCTGTCAACTTGTCCTAATGTGTCAACAAATCTTTGCTGGCCGGTAAAAAGAGGATGGCAACTGGAGCAAATCTGCACACGGATTTCCGGCAGAATTGAACCGGTTATAAAAGTGTTTCCACAAGCACAAATGACTTTGGCCTCCGGATTCCAATTAGGATGTAAATTAGCTTTCATACGCCTAATTATATCCTATGTGCCTTGTGATGTCTATGATGGGCTTCCTTGGCAAAAGTACCAAGAAATACGCCTACTGCTATTAAAATTGCTCCTATGGCAAAATCAATTGACAAGCTTTCGGATAAAATTAAGACTGCCAAAGTCGTAGCTACAAAAGGCTCAATGTATTGGAATAAATTTGCAGTTATTATATTTGTTTTGGCCAGTCCCCATTCAAAAAGAAAATATGCGGAAACACTGGAGAGCATGGTCATATACAAAAGGCCCAGCAGTCCAACCAAGGTGATCCGATTTGTCCAGCCGGGATTCTCAATATACTCAAAAGCAGCTAGAGGGAAAAAAGTGATCATGCCGATTAAGAAAGCAAAAGCCACCACTGTTAGGGAAGAGTATTTTTGCAGCATCTGGCGGGATATAATTGCTCCCGTGACCCAAACTACAGAGGCCAGAATAATCAAAAAATTTCCGATTAAGGATTGAGAGGATGCTTCTCCAAAAATGGCTTTGGGTACTCCCACAATAATTAATGCTCCCATAAGTCCGGCAAAAATGCCGGCCAGATTGATTAAATAGACCTTTTCTTTTAAAAACAACCAGCCTAAAAGTACGGACAACATAGGTATAACCAGGGTTAAAACTGAAGCGTTGATAGCAGTGGTTTTTTGAATTCCAGTAAAGAAAAAAGCAATGTTCAATGTGATAATTAAAACCCCGATTAAAGTTAATTTTGGAAAATCTTTTTTGTCTATCTTGATCTTGCGAGTTTCGGCCAAGAAAAATGGGGCTAAAAATAAAGAAGCCAGGGCAAAACGGAGAAATGCCAGGGTATAAGTGGGGAATTCCTGCAAGGTTACTTTTGCCACAACAAAATTACCACCCCAAATCATGTGGGCAAGCAGTAAAGCCAAATACGGCCAGGGCTTAGTAAAAATTCCGGATGCCACTTTATTTAAGGATAGAGGATTTCCAGCAGGCGATCAAGTCCAAATGAAAAACCAACAGCAGGAACCTGTTTTTTACTAAACATGCCAATTAAATTATTGTACCGCCCACCCCCGCCAACTGATCCGCCACCATATTCTTCAATTTCTGCCGCTAAGATCATGCCGGTATAGTAGTCCAAGCCTCTGGCCAAAGTGGGTGAGAACTCGTATTTCTCTTTTGGAATACCCAAATTTTCTAACTCCTGGAAGATGTTTTGTAAATTTCCCGTGGGTCCGTAAGATTCAATTGCTTGCAAGAAATAAGTTGCCTGTTCCTCGGAGTATCCTGATTTAACCAATTCATCTACCACACCCTCCCTGCCAATTTTTTTAATCTTATCAATTATCCGGATAATTGAAGGAAGTTTATCTTCGGTTACGGCAGTTCTTTCGACAAGTTGAGAAAAGATATTTCTGTCATTTATTAAGATCTTAAAATTTTTAATTCCCAAGACCTCCAAAGATTTGACTGCTGCAGTAACAATTAGAGCATCTTCTTTGGGGTCATTTGACCCCACAGAGTCAAAATCAAACTGGGTAAATTCACGAAAGCGGCCTTTTTGGGGGTTTTCCCCACGGAAAACCTGGCCAATTTGATATCTGCGAAATGGCAGGGGAGGATTATAAGTGGCCACATATCTGGCCAAAGGCACTGTTAAATCATATCGCAGAGCCAGTTTTCTGTCTCCTCGATCCGTAAACTCATAAATTAATTTTTCTTCTTCGCCGTA
>JAUYPS010000024.1 GCA_030695705.1 bacterium
AATTGTTTAGTTTGTTTCATACTTGTTTCAAGGTATTTCCAAAATCAGATCGTTTTATCGGACAAAAAGTTGAAACTGTAATTTTAGAAACTTTGGAACTACTTTTATCTGCCTCCTATTCTGACAGACAAACAAAACATATTCTACTTAAGAAAGCGAGTGGAAAAGTTGATCTATTAAAATACCTTATTCGCATTGCCTTTGAAATAAAAGCTCTGAACTTAAAAATGTATATAAACCTAGAAGAAAATACCCTAATCATCGGAAAAATGCTCGGGGGCTGGATACGATCAAACTAACTCTAGCGAAAAGCGCCTTATTAGGCGCTTTTCTAATTTGAAACTACCAGAGGACGGCCAGCGATGTTGTCGTTGCGATGGTCAGACCAGTTGTTGTTGACATTGGCCAGACCGCCGTTGTCACGATTACCACCATAGAGACGGTTGGAGTCCTCGAAATTTGCTTCGAGCCATCAGTATCACCGGAGATTCAATCTATGTTTCTCCTGAAATCCGTGTCGCGGATAATTTTTACTCGGCAATATTTGAAAAATTCAAAAATATCCGATTCAGCCCAAAGCAAGGAGTTTCGTTTTATCTGTTTTGTAAACAGAAGTGAATGCGAGAATAAACCTTGATCTATTCTTCAATAGCTTCACATTGGAAACTTTATCATAAAAATACAAAAAGAAACACCCCGCCTTGTTTCCGCAAGACGGGGCTGTCCCAGGACCAATCCACCCATGGCGGACCAAGAGTCCTAGGACTTAGGACTAAAGAACGAAACTCACCAGAGGACGGCCAGCGATGCCGTCGCGGCGATGGCCAGACCAGTCGTAGCTGACATCGGCCAGACCGCCGCCGTCACGACCACCACCATAGAGACGGTTGGAGTCCCCGAAAAAATCTTCGAACCACTCCCAGCAATTGAATTTGCCTCGATTGGGATCATACAGGTTCCCAATAGCGTTAAAATCAACGACCCGCTCCAGACGCATTTGCGCTCTTGTCACGCCCAGCTTGGAGGCGACATGAGCCAGAACGACATCTTGCCATTCGTTTGGTGTGATGGAAAACCGAGAACCGTTCGGCGTGTTGTTGTATTTGCCGACTAACTTCTTACTTCGCAAGTCGGCGATAATTGGAGCAAGAGGATCATTCACGAAAACTTGGCTCCCGTCGGTATAATCCGCGCCGACTGTGAAGTCAGCAAGATGCCAACAGCCGCGAAGCAAGGTTGGTGGCAAATCGGGATAGATTGGTTTGATCTTGCCATCACCTACCCGCTCGTAGAACCACTTTTCCGGCTTCGTCCAGTTTTTCAATGGACGGTTGGCGCCGACATCTTCTCGGGGGAGAAAGACGGGACGAAAGTTGAATGTCTCCCAAAGAGCGAGATTATCATCCGTGAACTCAGGTGGCAGCGGATCAACGACGATTCGTTTCTTGAAGACGGTCGAGAGTTTCCGCGCCGTCTTGGCCGCAAACTTCTCGATTTTTCTCTTGGCGTCCTTGGCTTTTACGGCAAAAGGAGTTGCCTCCATTTGTGCAAAGCGGTTCAGATGATCCAAAGAGATATGGCCGCTCCTGTACTTGGACATGATGTCCCCCAATACACCAGCCAATTCGACCGATGTGTCTCCGACCAGAATGTTTTTCATGGTCAGTTCTCCTTCTTGTTGTTAGTTGTTAAAAAGCTGGTTTTCAGCCTTTTTGCCCACCATGGGCCTTCTTGAGTATGCTTTAATTATACACCCAAAACAACATTATGTCAAACCTGTGTTCTGGTGTATATCGGCTTGCTCCTCTTCTTTTTCTTCTTCTTTTTCCCCGCCAGTAACTTTTTGCACCCGGTTGACCATCAGTTCCAACCGCTGTTCAGAATCATCGTAAGAACCTTTGGCATCGGAGAGATGTTTGCCCAGGCGCTTGAAACTGAAATCCAGCTTCTGGGCGTCTTTGTTAATCCAGTTTAAACGCTTGATAATTTCCTGGGTCTGTTTGGTAATTTGCACATCGCGGAACCAGTGCTGGATGGCTGAAAGAGTCAGATAAAAAGTATTGGGCGAAACCAAAATAACTTTCTTAGAACGGGCATAGGCCGAAACATCGGCTTCTTTAATCTGATTGACTATCTCATAATAAACTCCTTCGGCCGGAATATACATCAAAGCCAAATCCACTGTGTCTTCTGAGGGACGAATATATTTTGTAGCAATTTCATCTATCTTTTTTTTGATATCCGCTAAGAAACTTTTTCTAAACATGTCCCGATTGATTTCGTCTTCCGCCTGAGTCATTCTTTCAAAATTTTCCCAATTAAACTTTGAGTCGATCGGCAAGAGTTGATTGTTAGGCAATTTTAAAACCGCGTCCACCGCTTCTCCGTTTTTGAAGTAGTGCTGGATAGCATAAAGCTCTTTCGGAAAGAATTGTCCCATCACCGCCTCCAAAGAGGTCTCGCCCCACTGCCCGCGCAATTTGGGAGATTTGAAAATATTCTGGAAAGAGACCACCCCTTTGACCGATTCCTGTACATTACTAACTTTTTCCTGAAGCTGGACGATGCCGGAAACGAAATTCTGGGTTTGTTGGTTGAAAGCCAGACTGGACCGTTCGGCCGATTCTTTATTTTCTTTAAGCTGGCTCAAAATTAATTGGGTAATTGAATCCATCCGCTGGTGCAAAACCCCCTGCTCGTTTTCGTCTTTTTTGGAATTAAGCCGGCGGAAAACCAGCCAGTTAAGAACCAGCGAGCCGGCCAAAATTAAAGCCAACACAATAAAAATGATTTCCATAGAAAAATTATATCTTTTATTTTACATAGTGAGAAGCAAAAGTGTACTCCTTTTTAAAATTTTGCTACGATACCTTTAACATTGCAAGTATTTTAAAAAGAAGGACGCCATGACTGTTCGCCGCATTTTCTGGCTTTTGCTCGTGCTGGTCTTGGCGGCCGCTTTTCATTACCGCCAAGCCGGCTTTGACATTGTAAATTTAAGTTATAAGTTCGGGCGGTTAAATCTCACCAAGCAAAAAGTATTGGAAGTCTATGCCGGTCCCGATGTTATCAATTTTTATGTGGAAGCCTATCCTAAGCCAATTACCCTGCTCAATACCAGTCAGCTGACCCCCATCATCCGAAAAGCTTACGCCGACTATTTTCTATTTTTGGAGAAAAATTATCCTGAGGTATTTTACCGCTATCAAGAAAGCTGGGACAAAAAAAGAGCGCAGCTCGACTTTATTTTTGTCAGCCATGGCACTTACGAAACCTTAAACCGCTTTAGTAAGCACGACAGCACCGCCGCTTATCTGGTTTTCTTCGACAGCGTTTATTTTAATACCTTCGATTACGGCCGCTATGATGTCGGCTCCATGAAACCGACCATTCGCCATGAGATTTTTCATTATTTAAACAACTACTTCGGCTTGACCGCCGAGTTCGAGGAAGCGGCCGCTCAGCGCTTCGGCGATTTGCCTTAAATTAAAAGCGTCATTTGGACGCTTTTTCTAATTCCCCTACCTTTCTTCCCAAAACTGGAGGTTTTCTTCCTCCTCGGAAAGAAGGGTAAAAATTGCCCCGTGGAAGTCGCGCATTTTTTCCAGTCTGACAAAATAGGAATATAACTTGCCCGAGTTATCGTACATTTCCGGCATAGTCTCGGCCAGTTCATTAAGAACTTGCTTCTGCGCGGCCAAGGCGTGATCCAAATCCGGCATGAACTGCTCAATGGCCAAGACTAATTCTTGGCCGATGCCCGGCTCTTTGGCCACCATGAATTCCAGAATCTGACCCTCTCTTTCCACTTCAATGGGAGCCGGTCGGTCGGTAGGAACGGACCGAAAGGCGTCCACGGCAAAATCTATGCAATTTGAGAACCGATTTTTCGGACAAACATCATAGCGATTGACTTTAAGAAGCCAATCGCCTGGACGAATTCCTGCGTTGGCGGCCGGGGAATTCTTCCAGACCGATACCACTTTCACTCCATGGAAACCTTCGACACCTTCTTCCTTTTTTACGGAAGGCTCGTACGAGATACCCAAACCGGTAAAAGGATACTTGACCAGATACTTCTGCAGGGCCGGTTTGATTCCGGCCTGTTCCGAGACGACCTCACCCATTCTGGTTTTGACCAGCGTGAACTGTTCAAACGGAGTTAATTTAGCCCACCACCCGGGCGGTTGCAGATCTTCCGATTTATCTTGGGCAAAAGCCGGAAAAGAGTTCGCCGATACGGCGCACAAAAACAAAACTGCCAATAAGCAATTCAAAAGTCTTTTCATGGGACTCCTTACATTTTAAAGGGCAAATTGCGTTAAAAAGACAATAACGGTTTCCACCGTTATTGTCCAGTTCATTTTTGGAAACATCGGAAATTTGACCGGCATGTCCGTAACGAGTTTCAGGGCGTAGCCGCCCGCAACGCTATCTGATAAGCCATCCAGTCATTGCTGGCCTGGGTTACACTGGTTGTCCCGGTGGCGCCGGCAGACTGCCAGACGCGGGTATAGGTGGCTTGGGGCTGGTTAGGAACTTCCAGCTCGTCAGCGTA
>JAUYPS010000010.1 GCA_030695705.1 bacterium
CGTGGAAATCTCCCTTGCCTCAATGACCGACTTCTTCCCCTTGCGGAGCTGCTCCGCAAGGGCGATCGCCACGGGCTTTCCCGTAGCCGTCAGAAGGTCGGCCAACTCGTTGGCTTCTGCTGCGTCGCCGTTGGTGGCGGCCTTGCCGTTACCATCGGTTTTGCCGTTGGCCTTGGCCTTGATCTTGCCACCGGCGGGGGCGGGAGTCGCCGGAGCGGCGGCCATCTTGGTCTCGACGATGGGATCCCCGAGGTCATCGACGAGAACAACTGGAGCCGAAGCTGCGAGCTCTTCGAGGCCGGCCGCCGCCGCGGGAACGACTGGTTCGTTGAGATCGTCGAGGTCGTTCACCGGCGGAGCCGGAGCGGCTGTCTTCGCCGCCGCCGCTTTGCCAGCCGTGTCAGTCGCCGGCGGAATCGGAGGCTTCTCCTCCCGCTCTTCTCGAGCGTAATAAGAGAAGAAAACCTGCGCCGGAGTTCGCCCGCCGGACCCACGCTCACCGATATACTTCAGAAGCACGTCCAGCGAACCTGAAGCGGGAGACCGAGCAGGCTCGAACTCGCCGACGCCCAAGAGTTTGCACTCCTCTTGGGACAACGCATTGACCAACGACTCACCCTTACGATGGTCAAAGAAGGGGAAGAAAGGAAAGTTAATCCCTTTCCCCGTCTTTTCGTGAATGGCTCGGGCTCCGCCGAGCAATTGTACGAGGAAACGGGTCTTCCCGCTGTCCGCGTCGTTGGCAAAAATCTCGGCCACGGTTTCTGGATCGTACCCGCCGCTCAAGGCGGCTGAGGTACAGGCCAAATCACGGGCCGGATCATTTGTTGCAAGAGCCGCGAGCCGCGGCTTCCAGTTGGGGCTGGCATTAACTTTCGCCAACCCATGAGTGATCACCTTTTCCATGACCGCCGAAATCTCGGCGGCCGCTTGCCGGAGAATCTCCGGCGTGTAGTCTTTACGGGTCATAATATGACCCTCCTTTCATTTGAATTTGAACGTCATTTGAATTTGAACGTTGATTTTAAAGTCCTATGTGTCCCACGCGGGGCTAACCGCACGGGACTTCACGATGGGTATAGTATAGCAAAACTCCTTGACTATTGTCAAGAGGTCTGATAAAATATGGGAAATCTTAAAAACCAAACCAATGACTAGGTTATAGGCTACAGGCTTTAAGCTATAAGCCAATCATCGGTTTGTTTTTTAAAAAAGGAAAGGTAAAAAAGTGTCTTCAGCAAAGTTGATTTACTTAGGAGGAGGATCGGTGTCGGAAAACGGCATCGGCCCTTCGGCTTCAGTTTTGGAAATTGGAAACACCAGAATTGGTGTAGATTACGGCCTCGAATTTCTACCCGGCAAAAAATACGGCTATCCCGATGATAAAATACTAAAAGGTGAAAAACTGGATTATTTGCTTTTAACCCACGCTCACACCGACCATATCGGCAGTATTCCGGTCGGTTGGAAAAACGGGGCCTTTAAAGACGACCTTAAAGTTTTGGCTACTCCGCAAACCAAGGCGGCCCTTTGGCCGTCCCTGCTGGAAACCTGGAAAAGAGTTCCGGCCTGTGGAGGCGACTTTTCAACCATTTTGAAAACGGATAACCAGTGCCAAACTATTCCCCTGGGGGAAGTAGAGCTGGCTGACGGGATTAAAGCTTTCTTTGGTCCGGCCGGGCATGTACCGGGAGCATTCTATGTCATTATCCGAGTCAACGGATTAAACATTTTATTTATGGGGGATGTCTGCTGGCACCACCAGGAAGTAGTGGCCGGATCAGATATCCCCGACGATATCCCCGACGCTTGGTTGCCTGATGTGATTGCCATCACGGATTTAACCAGTGTAATGGAGATGACTTCGGACTATGAACTGGAAGAGAGCAGGATGGTAGAATATATTCAAAAATCCCTGACAGAGGGAAAAAAGATTATTGTACCCGCCTTTGCTATCGCCCGCGGCCAAAATGTGTCCCTTCGCCTGAAAAAAGCGGGGATCAAAGAAGTATATATTGATGGCAGTATCAAAAATTTCATGGAAATTTTTGCCAAACACCGTTGGTCGTCCAAGGACCGAGAAGTTTCCCCGACAGGAGCAAACTTCATCCGCGGACACCAAGAAAGAGAAGCGCTGCTGGCCCAAAATTCGCCGCTGGTAGTGGTAACCACGGCTGGCATGGGCGATGGCGGACCAGTACGCTACTGGCTCGAACAGGGCCTGGAGAGAGAGGACTTTGTCTTTGTGGGAGTGGGCTTCGCCACTCCGGAAAGCACCCTGGGAAAGTTATACGAAATCGGAGAAGCCAGAAAAAAAGACCCGGCTAAAAAAGCGCATATCAAATTGGAAGATGAGCGAACCGGCCTCAAACAACGCTATCAAGTAGTAGCTGACTTGGCCAAATTCCGTTTAAGCGGACACGGCGGATTGGGCAACTTAACCCAAATGTGTGAAAAAATTATTCATAGACGAGGCGGCCGGAAGATGTTGACCATCGGCCTAACCCATGGCAGCCGCCGTTCCAAACACAAGGCGGCCAGTATTTTGAGTGAGTACGCCGAGACGGTCTACTACGGAGACCCCGGCATGATTTTTTCCTTATCGTAGAATGAACAAAGCCCCGTGACGCGGGGCTTTTTTAGTGCCTGATGATATATACCGTCCAGAGGCGCAGGAGAACAGTTTTTGTGAAAGCTTGGAACAAAAACTTTGTTCACCGGAGGCCTCTCGAGATTATTTGCCTTTTCTAAAATCTTTAAAGATCTGCCAAATGTTCTGCGAGTTGGGAAGAATTTCCCCTCTCGCGATTAGTATCTCAATCTGCTCGGCAGTCGCCAAGTAAACGTGGGCCACCAGTTCATCTTCTTCTTTATCTCCTCCTCCGGGCCTGATCTTGTCAATTTCGGATTCTGGCAATTTAGCAAAAAGAATCACTCCCCTTTCTCCATTCACCGCTCCCTTGAGTGTAAACTTGGCCACTTCAATGGGATTAAATTTGGAGATATCAATACTGTTTTCGTCGGGAGACGTTTCCTCCTTTACTTCTCTGACCCCCGCCTCCAAAATACTTTCATTTTCCTTAATTTCTCCTCCCGGAAAGCCGGGACGGGACTTCTTGGCTATTTTTTGGAGATGATATTTTAAAATGCCACTTTCCATTTGAAATTCCAAAATAACAAAAACGCTCACAATTTTGCCTTTTTCTACCGTAACCTTGTTACTGACAGTCACGGATTTTACCGGAAAAATCTCGCGAGTATGGGTAACGGCTTGGGCCGCTGCTTGCAGAGCAAGGGAATCTCTGGACAGTATCGCCGCCAAAGGAGGAAGCTTTACAAAACAATTAAAACCATTGTTCTTCCTGCTCCTTTTTTGCTTGCGCGCCTTTTTTGCGCTGTTAGGCCAAAAGTAAACGCCCTCTCTTACTTTCGGAGCGATGTTTCTACTAAATTCGGTTTTCACTTTTTTGAATTGAGCCCATACTTCGGGGCTAAAAATCTGTTCGGTTTGTTCGGTTTGTTCGGTCTTTTTGGTTTCTTCTTTCATTTTTCCACCCCCTCAAGAAATAAAACCGTTTCGGCGTCTTTGATACCAAAAGTAATTCCAGCAAACCTGATGAGCTGACCTTTTTCAAGGCAAGCCAATCTTTCCGGAGATATAATCTCGCTCCAGTGGATCATGGCCTCGTTAGCATTGACTGCCGCCAAGCCCAAACCACTAGCCAAGCAAAAGTATTTCACCGCCCCAATATTGTCTTCAGCAAGAACTTCTTCCGGCCGATCTTCGCGGGCAAGAATCTCCAGCATTTGATCGAAATCAATTTCTTCCAGCTGATCAAGCGGAACTATTTTGTTCAAGTATTCCTGCAGATGGGGCCAATCTTGATATCCCAAATATTGCGTTTCCGGAATATAAACTTTTCCCTCATAGTTATACATCCGACCCTCGTAGAGTTTTTGCACAGTCAAGAAAAAGTGGGCCTGACCATTCAAAATCCTGGTTGGAATGGCCACTTCCCACATCTCAAATTTACCATTGGCAGTAAAAATTATTCTGGTATTATTTCCCTCGTGTTTAGTGGAAAGATAAGGCACATTTTCCGTGGCCCGATTTTTTACTTTTTTTACAAATCTTCGGTAGTGTTTTCCGGGCGTAATGCTCTGTTTAGCAGTAATCTTTTTGTCCCGGCCATGAACCGTCACAACATTAATATGCTCATGATCAACCGGAAGATCAATCAAGATTCTAAACTCCAGAGAAACCCAAGGATTAATGGAAAAAAGAAAACCATCGTTTTGATCCGGTTGAATCAGTTGGTACTTTGGTCCTTCCCCGGACCGATCTACCAAAACAGCCAAAATATTCAGAACACCTTTTCCCCTAATTTCATTCAATGCTCCGGAGAAAAAACTGGCCATCATACCGCCGCCTCCTTTTTAAAAAACTTGCCAAGATAGTATCATTAAACAAACAAAAAGTCAAATAATTGATTTTCTGTATATTTCATGTTAAACTATCTGAACTTAACTTGTGGTGAGTTTATCGAACTATGAAATCTATCGCCAAGTACATTCTAATCGTTTTTGTAATCTTGCTCGGCCTATCCGGTCTTTTTGCTTTATTGGAAAAGCCCTTTTCCGGACAGACCACGGAAGACATCTCCCTTTCTCAAGTAGTCAGTAAAATTAATAGTGGGGAAGCCAAGGAAATCCTGGTTAAAGGCGATCTTCTGGAAATCAAAACAGGAGAAGAAAACAAAATCTTTGAAGCGAAAAAAGAACCGGGGGTTTCGGTAACAGAGACATTGGTCAACCTGGGAGCGGAAAAAGAAAAACTGTCCCAAGTTAATATTAATGTTAAAGACGAAAGCGGGTTTTTGTTTTTCCTGGCCAACATCCTCCCCTTCCTTCTGCCCCTTTTGTTTATTCTCTTGATCTTCTGGTTTATGTTCCGTCAGACCAAACAAGGCGCCATGCAGGCCTTCAGTTTTACCAAATCAAAAGCCCGATTGGCTCTCCCCTCTAACAAAAGGAAAATCACTTTTAAAGATGTGGCCGGATTGCAGGAAGTTAAACAAGAAATCGAAGAAGTGGTGGAATTTTTGAAAGAACCTGCCAAGTTCCACAAACTTGGCGCGCGCATTCCCCGCGGTATTCTGCTAATCGGCGCCCCGGGCACAGGCAAAACTTTGCTGGCCAAAGCGGTCGCTAATGAAGCCAATGTTCCTTTTTATTTCGTTTCCGGTTCCGAATTCGTGGAAATGTTCGTCGGGGTAGGAGCTAACCGTGTCCGGGATACTTTTGAACAGGCCAAACAAACCGCTCCCTCTATTATCTTTATTGATGAGATTGATGCGGTGGGCCGCCACCGCGGAGCCGGATTAGGCGGAGGGCACGATGAAAGAGAACAAACTTTAAACCAGATCTTGGTGGAAATGGACGGTTTTGACAGCCACAATTCCGTGATTGTAATGGCCAGCACCAACCGTCCCGATATTTTGGATCCAGCCCTTTTGCGTCCCGGACGTTTTGATCGCCGAATCATTTTGGACATCCCCTCTCTCAATGACCGCGAGGAAATTTTAAAAATCCATGCGGAAGGAAAGCCGATCAGCAAAGATGTTAAGTGGAGAGTAGTAGCAGAAAGAACCTCCGGTTTTTCCGGCGCCGATTTGGCTAACTTGGTAAATGAAGCGGCCATTTTAGCCGCCCGCCAAGAACAAAAAGAAATTACCCAAGACAATCTTTTACTATCTATTGAAAAGGTCATGCTCGGACCGGAAAGAAAAAGCCATGCTCTTTCTAAAAAAGAAAAAGAGATCACGGCTTATCATGAAGCGGGCCACGCTTTGATGGCGGCCTCTTTGCCAAAGTCCGATCCGGTCCATAAAATTTCGATTATTTCCCGCGGACGCGCCGGAGGATATACCCTAAAGTTACCCAGCGAAGACAAGCACCTCCGAACCAAACCGGAATTCGAAAGCGAACTGGCGGTCTTACTCGGCGGCTACGCCGCTGAAAAAATAATTTTCAAAGAAGTTACTACCGGTGCCTCCAATGACTTGCGGGTGGCTTCAGACATTGCCCGTAAAATGGTTACCGAATATGGCATGTCCGACGTTTTGGGGCCGATTACTTACGGAGAAAAAGAAGAGATGGTATTTCTTGGAAAAGAAATATCTTCCCACAAAAACTACTCGGAAAGCATCGCTCAGGAAATCGATGAGGAAATAAAGAGATTTATTTCCAAGGCCTTTCTTACCGCCAAAAAGATCTTAAGCCAAAAACTGGAGACCCTTCATAGTGTCGCCAAGGAATTAATCAAAAAAGAAACTCTCGAACAAAAGGAATTCTACGCTTTGCTTAAGGCGTAAAATCTTCTAAACTGGACGTAGCGGCAAAGGGTCAGTAGCTCAGTGGTAGAGCAGGCGTCTTATAAGCGCCAGGTCGGAGGTCCGATCCCTCCCTGGCCCACATGGAATTCAAAACAGGAATAAAAATTAGTCTGATAGGGACAGCTCTTGAAGCGGTGGGAATGGTTTTGGATATTCTGCACCATCTTAAAATCGGCCTGGAAACTCCGGAAGGATTACTGACCTTCAATCACACTCTCATCTTTATTGGATTCATCATAAATTTTATTGGTGTTTTAATTACTCTAAAATCCCGGATAAAATAAGGACGGTTAGCTCAACGGCAGAGCATGCGGTTTACATCCGCAGGGTTGCAGGTTCGAATCCTGCACCGTCCACTGTTGATAACTAAGACCATCTTATTCGAACCTTTGAGATATAATTATACTATTAGACACTCAAGGGTTTATGATAAAAAAGGAAATCGAACAAGTTAAAGCTCGCCACCTTAGAAAAAAGGGCAACTCGATAAAAGAAATCGGTAAAATATTACATGTCGCCAATAGTAGTGTTAGTAACTGGGTTAGAGATGTAAAACTTACCAAGAAACAAATTAAATTTCTCAAGCATAAAAGCCATCTCAAAGAAGTTATTAAAAAAAGAGTGGAAACTAGGTTAAGAAACGAAAATGCCCGCCGGAGAACAATTATAGAAAACCACAAGAAAACGATATCAAAGTTAACTATTAATAAAGAACATTTATTGCTTATGGGCACCTGCCTCTACTGGGCCGAAGGTGGCAAGAGTGAACGAAATCGAATATTCCGATTTTCTAACAGCGATCCGAGTATGATTAAAGTTATAATGCCATTTATTAAAAATGTCTGCGAAATACCTAGACACAAACTACACGGACACATACATCTTCATCCTCATTTAGACACTGTGAAAGCAGAAAAATATTGGTCCAAAGTTTCAGGTATTCCTACTTCACAGTTTTATAAAACAAGCCAATCTCACAATAAACGAAGTTCCAACACTAGAGACACTCTTCCTTTCGGAACTTTTAACGTTGAGATATGCTCTACTGATCTTTTTTTAAAAATGAAAGCTTGGACAGAAGTTATTATTGAAAAAACAACCCAACCTACATCATGACTCTCAACATTGTCTACGAGGATAGTGATATTTTGGTTTTAAATAAACCAACAGGGATTTCGGTCCATAAAACACATCCTCAAGACCTGCATGAAACAGTAGTTGATTTTGTTTTGGAAAAATATCCAGAAATAAAATCCGTCGGCGAAGATCCCCTTCGTCCTGGAATAGTTCACCGTTTAGACAAAGAAACCTCCGGCTTAATGATCGTGGCTAAAAACCAAAAGGCCTTTGAATACTTCAAGAACCTATTCCAAACCAGGCAGATTAAAAAAACTTATCTAGCATTAGTCCATGGCCGGCCCAAAGAAAAGAAAGGAAGAATCGAATTGCCTTTGGGAAAAATCGGCACCAAACAAACTACTCGCTTAATTGGAAAAAAGGAACTTAAAGAGAGGGACGCCATTACAGATTACGAAGTTATCGAGGAATTTCCAAGCTATTCCCTGCTTCAAGTTTACCCTCAAACAGGCCGTACTCATCAGATTAGAATCCACTTAAAGTCGATTGGCCATCCTTTGGTTTGCGACCCAATTTATGGAGGCAAAAAAAGCATTTGCCCTCCGGAACTTGGCCGGCTTTTCCTGCACGCCCAAAAACTTGAATTTAAAAACATAAGCGGGCAAAATCTCGTCTTAGAAGTTGACCCCCCTTCTGAATTGACTAACTTCCTGAAATCATCTAATATATCTGAATAACTTAAACATGAGCCATTTACTCTCTACATTCAATAAAACGGTCTTAACTAAAACCTTACCATCGGTAAGAGTCGGAGACACAGTCAGGGTTTATCAAAAGATCAAAGAGGGAGCAAAGTTCCGCACTCAGGCCTTTGAGGGCCTTATTATCGCCCGCAAACATGGCTCCGAAGCGGGAGCCACTATAACCGTTCGCAAAGCCAGCGGCGACACAGCCGTAGAAAGAATTTTTCCTTTGTATCTTCCAACTATCGAAAAGATAGAGGTAGTTAAACAGTCCAAAGTACGCAGAGCTAAGCTCTACTACCTACGTGGAAAAACCTCCAAAGAAACCCGCCGCAAACTCAAGACAAAAATGGCGGAAAAACCGACTAAACCTAATACCTCCGCCGACTCAACTGAAACAACTCAAGTTTCTTCATAAAATTTGCTATACTATTAGCCACTGCGCGGGTGGCGAAACTGGCAGACGCACTACCTTGAGGTGGTAGCGCCCGCAAGGGCATGGAGGTTCAAATCCTCTCCCGCGCACAAAATTCCCGCAAAATATTGGAAGGGCGGTTAGCTCAGTGGTAGAGCATTTTCTTGACGTGAAAAGGGTCATAGGTTCGAATCCTATACCGCCCACTGTCGGCACAATTGAATAGCCGCGGTAGCTCAATGGTAGAGCGCAGCCCTGAAGAGGCTGGCGTTGTCAGTTCGATTCTGACCCGCGGCACACTAACATATAAAACACCTTAAAAAGGTGTTTTATATTGACTTATCAACAGATATCCACAAAAATCATTTCTCTTTTCTGAACCCGTTGGTATAATTAAAGCTATACTAACTACAGTGGTTTAAAAAGTTATCCACAAAATGAGAAAAGACCGTTCAAAAGCTGAACAAATGCGCCGTTCTGGGAAAAGTTACAAGAAGATTCATAAAAAGTTGGGTATCCCCATCGCCACTCTAAGTGATTGGTTTCGAAATGCCCCCTGGTCTATTGAGATCAAAAACAAACTGGCCGGCGAAGAATCGCTGGCCAACCCAAATAAGTTACAATTAATGGTAGCGGCCACCAAGAAGAAATTCGCCAAATTACATGAGGAATACCGACTCGAAGCAATTAACGAATTCCCCTTTCTTAAAAATAACCCCCTCTTTATTGCCGGTGTTATGCTGTATTGGGGAGAAGGAGATAAAATTGTAAATAACTCCGCCATTAGATTATCTAATAGTGAACCGGGAATGATCCGCACTTTTTATGCCTTCTTGGTAAATGTAATGGGAATTCCAAAAGAAAAAATTACCCTTAGTTTACTTCTCTACCCTGATTTAATAGATTCTGTTCAGAAAAATTTCTGGAGTACTGCAACAGGCATTCCTTTAACCCAATTCCGCAAATCAGTATTCATCCAAGGAAGGCACCCTACAAAAAGACTGTCCTACGGAGTTGGGATGATTTATGCGGGTAGTCGCAAAAATAAAGAAAAACTTTTGAAATGGATTGAACTCTGTAAAAATGAGTTTAATAATCAGATTATTGTATAATATCAAAAAATAAGGTATAAAATATAAATTATTGCGGGTGTATCACAGTGGTAGTGAACTAGCTTGCCAAGCTAGGTACGAGGGTTCGATTCCCTT
>JAUYPS010000035.1 GCA_030695705.1 bacterium
TTCGGTGAGTTTTGGATTTTCTTTTGTTTTTACCAAACGTTCCGCCATGAAAATGGGGCAAATAATTAACTAATTTTAAATCACCTAATTCTCTCTTTCTTCCCATACTCTGTCAATTGAATCTGTGGATAAGCAACATGATAGTTTTACTGCTATAATTAAAAACATGCATTCTAAAAAAACAGAAAAAATAGTTATTTTTTCGATTTTGGTCATCGCTGCCTTCTTTCGTCTTTATCAGCTCGACTCTATCCCTCCCGGAATTTATCCCGATGAGGCCATTAATGCCAACGATGCCTTAAAAGTTCTAGATTCGGACAAACCGCAAGTTTTTTATCCTGACAACAACGGCCGGGAGGGACTTTTCATCAACTTAACCGCTTTAAGTTTTAAAATTTTCGGGGCAAACATCTGGTCTTTTAAACTTATTGCCGTACTGGCCGGAATTATCGGGGTGGGGGCCCTCTATTTACTCGCCAAAGAAATGTTCAATTGGCAAATCGGGGCCATGTCCAGTTTTTTGATGGCTATTTCTTTCTGGCACGTCAATTTCTCCAGGATTCACTTCCGAGCCATCCTAGCCCCTATGCTTATTACCTTCATGTTTTATTTTCTATGGAAAGCGCTGAAAGGGAAACATATCCTAAATTTTCTTTGGAGCGGAATTTTCCTTGGTTTAGGTTTTTATACATATATCGCCTTCCGTATTACTCCGCTGATTTTAATTTTAGGGCTGTTGGCTTACTGGCAATTCATCAAAAAAGATTTTAATCGCGAACAGTACACGCACGCCAGAAAACATATTTTCCACGGATTAATTCTGCTTTTTATAACCGCTGCCCTGATTGCCCTTCCTCTGGGAGCTTACTATTGGGTCCACCCGGATGATTTTCTCGGCCGTACCAGCCAAATTTCTGTCTTCTCCTCTGATCAGTTCTGGAAACAGCTCGGGACTAATATCTTACAGACACTGGGGATATTCAATTTTGAAGGGGACTACAACTGGCGGCACAACTTTTCCGGACGACCAATTCTACTTTGGCCGGTAGGGGTCTTATTCATCGCCGGACTTTTCCGAAATATCTTAAAATTCTTTAAACATCGAAAAGATCATGGGCACTTTTCCGCTATTCATACTATTCTTCTTTCCTGGTTTTTCATTGGTCTGTCGCCCGTCTTTCTTTCTTCTGAAGGACTGCCTCATACCTTGCGCGCTATTTTGACAGCCCCGGTAGTTTTCTTATTTGCCGGAGAAGGTGCTTGGTGGTTTTTCAGCTGGTTAAAAAACTGGTACAGCGCCAGAGATAAACATCTGCATGAGGCGGTATTGGTCAGTTCTTTAGTAATGATAATTTTCCTGGGAAGTTTAGGTTTGGCTGAATACAAAAAGTATTTTATTGATTGGGCGCAAAATCCAAACACAGCTTCCGCTTTTAATCAAAACTACGTGAAAATCGGAAAAGAAATAAATAAACTCCCAAAGACCGCCCATAAATATATAGTAGTTCATGCTCGGGGGGTCTTGGTTGATGGAATTCCTATGCCGGCCCAAACAGTTATGTTTATCACTGGGACATACAGCAAAGAACGACAACAGCAAAAAAATGTGTTTTACTTGAGCCCGGAGGAATTTCTAAAACAAAGAACGGCAATCACCGGAAGGGATGGGATTGTTTTTGAGCTAAGATAAATAGAGCGGTAGGCCACTACGCTTATGTCAGACAAAAAAACCAAAATACTAGCGGGAGTAATTATCTCCGTTGCAATTATTTTAGCCATAACTAGCGTCTGGGACGACTCTTTAATTGTAGATGAAATTCCGCATATAGGAGCAGGGTACTCTTACGTTGCCAAACAAGACCTTAGATTAAATCCGGAACATCCTCCTTTGGCCAAGATTTTGGCGGGTATTCCCCTGCTCTTTTTGGATTTAAAACAAGATGCCTTTGAAACAAAATCCTGGCAAAACGACGTTAACGGTCAATGGGAGTTTGGCAGGAAAATGATTTATAACTCCGGAAGTGACGCCGACCAAATCGGTCGTTATGCCAAACTACCAATGTTTTTGTTTTTTATTCTGGCGGAGATCTTAATTTTTAAGTGGGGCAGAAAATTATACGGAAATTCAGGCGGCCTGATTGCTTTAACTCTTTTTTCTTTTTCACCAACTGTTCTGGCCCACTCTCGTTTTGTGACTACCGATATTCCGGCTCTTTTCGGAATTCTTTTTGGGACTTATTTTTTTATAAATTATCTCCAACAAAATACTAAAAAGAATTTTTGGTTGGCCAGCATCGCCTTCGGAGTGGCCCTTTTAACTAAATTCTCAACCTTTCTTTTAGCGCCTTATTTTTTAATTATAGCTTTAATTTGGGGACTAACCGGCAAATCAGTCATACACCCACTCGAAAATTCCCGAGCGACAAGTCGAGGGTCGAGAGTGGGTCGTATGGCTGATTTGCCGGTTGTTAGAACAATTTTAATTTTCATTGTCGGAATTTTAATTATCGTCTGGCCGGTTTATCTGTTCACTACTCATAATTACCCACTGGAGCGTCAAAAAGCCGATACGACCAATCTTCTCCAATCTTATGGCAATCGCACTTTTGCCGAACCGGTCGTCTGGGCTTCCGATAAGCCGGTAATCAGGTCTCTGGCCACGTACGGACTAGGACTGCTGATGGTCAACCAGCGAGCACTGGGAGGCAATACTACTTATTTCCTAGGAGAGGTCTCCCGCTTCGGCTGGCATAATTACTTCCCAATTGTTTACTTTATTAAAGAACCCCTCGCCTGGTGGGGACTGGTACTGATTGCCATAATCGCCGGAATCATTTTTTCTAAGTTATCCACATCCCAGGTTGGACCTGGAATGTGGATAAAAGAGCATTTTCCGCAGTTTGCTATGCTTTTGTGGCTATTAATATACTGGGGCTCCAGTATATACAGTAATCTAAACATCGGTGTTAGACATTTACTACCGACTTATCCTTTTGCTATTTTATTGGTCAGCGGACAATTAAGCCGGGTTTTGGACTACCTGAAAAAGGCCTCGCGGACAATGGTCTTTGTTTCAAGTTTCTTAATTTTGTTTCTACTTTCTTGGTATGTAGCGGAAAACATAAAGACCCATCCGTATTATTTAACTTATTTCAATCAAACGGTCGGGGGTTCATCCAAGGGGCATGAATATGTGGTTGATTCCAATTTGGACTGGGGGCAGGACTTAAAGCGATTTAGCCAGTGGGTAAAAGAAAAAAATATTACTAAAATAGAATTTGATTACTTCGGCTGGGCCGATCCGTCTTACTATTTAGGCAGTTCATATATATGGACTAACTCTCAAAAATACAAAAACGCGAAGGATTTCCGCGTCCGTAATCAAAGCAACGGCTGGTTAGCTGTTTCAGCTACCTTCCTGAAAGGTTCCCAAGGCCCGCCCGACCAGTTCAAACCGGTCAACTATCTCTGGCTAGAAAATCATCAACCAATTAACATCATCGGCCACTCTATTTTTGTTTACCGGATAAAATAACGTGCTCACTATTTGTAGTAAACCCTATTGGGTACGGTGAGATCGATATATTGCAACTGGATTCTTTTTTCCCAAGTAACTTTCTGGGATAAAAATATTTCTAAATTCGCCAACTGCCGGTCTAAATCATCTTTGGTGCTAAAATAAATTTCCCATCCCTCGGCTGTTTTTACTTCAATTCTAAAATCTTCTCCGGCAGAAGTGATAAATTTAAGGGCCTCTATTTTGATTTTTTTCAGACGCTCACGGACTTCAAAAATTAAATTTAAGAGTTCGTGGTTGGCCACCGGCTGTCCCAAATTTTCAAAAGTGCCCCTTTCGTCATCAACGTTAACGAGAAGCGCCCCCCTAGTTTCGGTAACCGAATCAAAAGCGGTCCCCTGCCTGTCAAAGTAAAAACACTGGCTGGTTTTTTTATAACACCATATTCCCACTGCTTCTTTTTGGTTTAACGATATTTCCAAGGCATGAAAATATTTTTTTTCCACTTTAATATTTTCCACAGCCGGAAACTCTTGCCCGATTTTGACGCTGATTTTATCTGAATCGGCAAGAAAAATATTATTAAATCTGGAAATAAAAAACTTTTTTTCTGAAAGATAGCTGTCTACCAGAGACCTGATATCCTGATTCCCGCTAAGAAGGATTCCCCCTTCAGTGGAAATACTAATTTCACGGATACTAAAATAACCGGAGAAGAAAAAGCCGTAAACCATTCCTCCGATTAGGCCAAAAAATAAAACCAAAAAGAGGAAAATTTTTCTAAAAATTTTCCTCTTTTTCTCGTGTTGATATTTTTCTTTGTAGGATTGATTGATTGTCTTGACCATTATTTTCTGGCCTTAATCTCTTTAATCCCAAACATATATTTTTGCAGCTGCTTGGGAATTTTTAGCGAACCAGATTTAGTTTGATAGTTTTCCATGATAGCCAGCATAATCCGGCCGATAGCAAAAGCGGTACCGTTGATGGTGTGAACTAATTCCATTTCCCCTTTTTCATTTTTAAATCTGGCCTTGAGGCGACGGGACTGAAAATCGGTGGAATTGGAAGTAGAGTGCGTTTCCCGGTAAGCATTTTGGGAAGGGAACCATGACTCAAGATCATATTGTTTGGCATCGGTCCAAACCATATCCCCGGTACAAATGAGCATCACCCGGTAAGGGATCTTTAATTCCTGCATCATTTCCTCTTGTAAAGCCAAAAACAGATCGTGTTCGGCACGTGATTCTTCCGGTTTAGCAAAAGAAAACATCTCTAATTTGTCGAACTGATGCACTCGGAAAAGTCCACGAGTATCTTTCCCATAGGAACCGGCTTCTCTCCTGAAAGCAGTAGAAAAAGCTATATGACGATGGGGCAGATTTTCAGAAGGTAAAATTTCGCCCATATGCATCGCCCCCGTAGTGTGTTCGGCACTGCCAATGAGATAAAGATCATCTTTGGGCAAATAGTATCTCTCTTCCTCCTGGCCTGGATCAAGTTTACCCATGGCCCGAAACGCCTCCGGTTTAATCATTACCGGGGGAACAAGTGGAATAAATTCTTTAACTTTTGCCGATAATTTATTTTTCTTAATAACTTTCTCTATAAATTTTTTATTGGTTAAGCGTTCCAGTGTAAAGCTAATCAAAGCAAATTCCAACAGAGGCGCCTCGTGTTTCAAATAACCGAACCTGGCTCCGGAGACCTTGGCCGCTCTCTCTGTATCAATCCAGTCCAATTTTTCTCCTAAATCGACATATGACAATGGGTCAAAATCAAATTTCAGCTTACTCCCCTGTTCTTTCAAGACCTTGTTCTCCTTTTCATCTTTTCCCACCGGCACTTCTTCAAATGGGATATTGGGAAAAGAATACATGACTGTTTCAAGTTCCTTTTCCACAGTCCCAAGCTCCTCTTCCAATGACTTAATTTTTTCTTTAAGTTTTTTTAATTCTTCAATTTCTCCCGGCTCTTTCGGCCCGCCTTTTGATCTTCTGTTTTGTTCCGCCCTGGCCTCATCCAATTCACCGGTAACTTTCCGACGCCTATCATCCAAAACTAAAACACTCTCTACGTCTACCCTAACTCCCCGCTTTTCCAGCGCCTCTTTAACTTTCTCCGAGTTTTGACGAATCAGCTTAATGTCTAACATAACAAATTTGACAAATGGCTATGGACTATGCTATACTTCGTTTAACCCTGGTTTGGATTCTCCTTTCCCAGGGGGTGGTCTGGCGTAATGCCGGACTGATGGGCCAACATTCCAGGCGGGAATCGGGAATGTTGGCCCTTTTATTTTCCTTGCGGTTTCATTAGTGGAAATAAAATAATTTCTCTAACTGAGTGAGTATCGGTTAACAACGCGGAAAGGCGATCAATCCCTATGCCTACTCCGGCTGCCGGGGGCATACCGTATTCCAGCGCTTCAACAAAATCTTCGTCCAAACGATGCGCCTCCTTATTGCCTTTTTTGGCAGTTTTTTCTTGTTCTTCAAAACGCTCTCTCTGGTCTAGGGGATCATTTAACTCGGAAAACCCATTCATCACTTCCGTGCCGTCGGCTACCAACTGAAACCTCGCTACATGTTCAGGGTCTTTTTCTAATTTTTTTGATAAAGGAGATATTTCGAGAGGATGATTAATTATAAAAGTCGGCTCGATAATATTCGGCCGGGCCACTTTTTTGTATATCTCATCGGCAATGTTTCCTTTGGTCATAATTTTCTCTATTTTTATATCCAATTCTTTCGCTTTGTTAGCCAAGGTCTCCTCGTCGGCTTCATCGTAATTTAGGCCGGTATATTTTCTAAACAGATCGTTAAACGAAATCTTCGGATACGGACCTTTGAAGTTAATAGCAGAAGAGGTCTCGCCGGCGACTTGTTCCAACATTTTTTCTAAAAATGACATCATTTTTTCGTAATCCCAATAAGCCGCATAAAATTCAAGCATGGTAAATTCCGGATTATGATCCCGATCCATGCCCTCGTTTCGGAAATTTTTGGCAAATTCATAGACCTTTTCTAACCCACCAACCAAAAGCCGTTTGAGATAAAGTTCGGGGGCAATTCTCAAGTAAAGATCAAGATCCAAGGTATTTAAATGGGTTGTAAACGGTTCAGCATTGGCTCCTCCGGCCAAAATTTGCAAAATGGGAGTTTCCACCTCCAAAAAGTTATGGCCGTCCAAAAAAGATCTTATCTCCCTGACAATCAGAGTGCGGGTTTCAATTTTTTTCCTAACCTCCGGGTTGAAAATTAAATCAAGATATCGTTTGCGATATCTCTCTTCCACATCCTGCAATCCATGCCATTTTTCCGGCAAAGGCAGAAGGGCCTTGGCCAGTAAACGGTATTTCTCCACTTCCAAAGTTTTCTCTTCTTTTTTGGTTTTCATCAGAAAACCGGAAGCTTCCAGAAAATCACCGATATCGATGGTCTTCAAAAACAGGTCATAATCAAAGTCCCCCAGCACATCTTTTTTAAAATAAAGCTGAATCCGTCCGCTGGCATCTTCCAAATCCAAAAAAGCCGAAGCGCCATGCTCGCGATAAGCCATGACTCGGCCGGCCAAAACCAGCCGGTCTTTGTCTGCTGAAAATTTATCAAAATTTTCCAGCGCCTGACCGATTTCATGAGTCCGCCATGATTTCTCCGGGTAGGGGTTAACCCCCGCTTTACGAAGCAGTTCCAGTTTTTCTATTTTTATTTTGCGAATTTCATCTAAAGCCATAATGTGATTGGATTATAGCAATAATTTACAAAAAACAAAATCGGCTTTGGGCCGATTAATCTGTCTTGGTAGAAAGTTTCTTTATGCTAACTTTCGCCGCAAAAGGAAAAGAGAATCTGCCTTCTTCTAAAAAAATCGCTGCCCCAAAAGAATTCTCGTTCTGGCCGACGAATCCATTTTTTATCGTCAAGACCTTTCCGTCATATTGGGCATCTTCAGCCCAGATATAAATTTCCGGATCTTCAATATCCGATATATCCACAGTAATTTGCACAAGGTAAGAAGCAGTTTGTGTAGCCAACCGATTAATTTTCCTAAAATCATGCTCTCCCAGTCCACAAGTTGTCAAAAAAGAAACAGAAAGAAATACCAGAAACAAAAAGAGAAAAGGTCTCCTCATTGCTCACTCCTCCATATTTAAATTATTTAAAACAACTCGAGTAGGATATAAAGCAGGCCGCGGGGCCGATTAGAGACAATTATTTTTTCTCTTTTTGTTTTTTAATTCTTTTTGGCCATAAAAGTTGCCAAGCAACAGCATGGGTTCATCAACGCCGATTTTGGAAAATGTAGAATCAAAGCGATGGAAATCTCCCATGAAGAACGTTGGTAATGTTCTTTTTTGCACAGACACTTTTCGATTCTTTCTTTTCTTTTTTTTCAACTTTCACCTCTTTTTTAAACAACCTAAGTTTCCACATAATACTACAAACTATTGATTATTGCAACCCAAGGAGGGTTTGGCGAATGTTGCTTTTGAAGGCGCTACGGGCTGTGGATTGCAGAGCGGCCTGCTTTATAGCCCATTCGTTTCGAATAAGATATAAAGCAGGCCGCGGGGTCGGTTTCCGAATCCACAGCCCGCAATGAGTGAAGTTTCCTCGCTGGGGAAACGAGCGTCCGAAAAAAGCAATATTCACCAAACTCTATAATACCTCCAGGATTTTGTATTTAACTACCCCCTTGGGAGTATTAACTTCAATTTCGTTGCCCTTAGTTTGGCCAACCAAAGCTTGACCAAGAGGAGATTCATTGGAAATAAAGCCCTGCACCGGATTGGATTCCGAAGCACCAACTATAGTAAAAGTATGCTCCCCAACAGGCGACTTGGCTTTAACGGTAGAGCCAATATTTA
>JAUYPS010000039.1 GCA_030695705.1 bacterium
TATTGTTGCCTCTGAAGTCGCTAAGGATGGGGATTGTATGGTTTGGATGAAGTATAATGATTCTTTAACTTCAGACAAAATCCCCAGACGCCGGCGAGCGAGCGGAAACGCTGGTGAAGCGAGCGTACTGAAGAGGCAATACTATCTATTTTGCTCTGAAGCAAAATCTTTTTTCGCTTTTTCTATTTCTAAAAGCTGTCTGGGATCGGAAGTGATGATTTGGTCTTCCGTGTAGGAAGCAACGACCCGGATGCCGACATGATTCATTCCGGCAAAGAAGAGGCCGTGTCCGACGGCGGATTCGAGCAAAAAGAATTTTTCTGCATCGGTCAGATTAAAAGTTTGCTGGATGGTGTCAATAGAAGCGGTGGACTGTTTCATGAGCATCTGAATAGATGAGTTGGTGACGATTGGTTTGCCGTAGGGAGAGGCAAAGAAATCGGGCACATCTTGAGAAATGGTAGTTAATCCCAGGAAATATTTTCTGGCCCTCTTAGCTACATTGAAAAGGAAAGCTCCGCCGGCCTCATATTTAAGGAGCCACCAGGCCTCGTCTACTACCAGAATCCGTTTTTTAATATTGGTTCTTACTTTGGTCCAAATATAGTTTAAGATCAAATACATCGCAATCGGTCTCAATTCGTCTTCCATATCTCTGATACTGAAAACCACCATTTTGTTATTCAAGGAAACATTGGTAGGCCGGTTCAAAAATCCGGCAAAAGTGCCTTCAGTATATTTTCTGATTCTGATGGCCATTGATTCTGCTCCGGCTAGCCCTTCCAGAATATTTTGAAAATCAGATAGTAACGGGACTTCCCCTCCGCCATTATTATTTTCCGAAGTGATATCTTTGAGAGCGTAAGTTTGAATTAGCGCTTCGTCTAAAAGCGACCCTTCCTCCGGTGTAACTTCTCCAAGCATTAACTTAAACAAACCGGTCAGGTCTAAAGTATGGGCACGGAAGATATCTTTGAAGTTCTCGCTTTCCCCGGCTTCGGGAATGTCGAAAGGATTGAGGTGGCTGTCGGAGGAAATAGAGATTTTAACAGTCGAACCCCCCACAGTATCAGATAGGTGCCGGTATTCGTCTTCCGGGTCAATGACGAAAATTTCCGTTCCCATCATTAAACTGCGTAGGATTTCTAATTTAATGGTGTAGCTTTTTCCAGCTCCTGATTTGGCAAAAACAACTGAGTTGTAGTTTTCCAAAGAGAAACGGTCAAAGAGGACCAGAGAATTGTTGTGGGTGTTGATGCCGTAAAGAATTCCATTGTCGGAGGTTAAATCGTAAGAAACAAAGGGAAAGATGGAGGAAATCGGTTCAGTGTTTAAAGAATTGTGGGCATCGAGCAGATCGTTATCCAAAGGCAAGGTGGAAAGTAGTCCCTCTTTCATCCGGAAAGTGGCTGGTTTGACGTAAATTAGCTGGGCCTCTAGCGCCTGCCTGATTTTTTGCTCTACTTCTTCCAGTTCTTTTTCGCTTTGTCCGTAAACAGTGATATAGACCCCGAATTCAAAGAAACGATCTGTGCCTTGCTGGATTTGGTCGCGTAGTGATTCAATGTCGCCGATCGCCGTATCTAAAATAGGGTTGCGCACTTTGCCTTGGTTGGCTTCTTCGATGGCCTGCGCTTGCAGGCGGGCTAGTTTGTCTCTTAGTTTCTTGAGAACGGCTCCAGAATCGGCCGGATGGAAATAAATAGCCACATCGATAATCCTGTCCAAATTAATTACCGGAGAAAACCAGTTGGTATTAAGGTAGCGCGGTAGAGTGGAGACAAATAAGGTGCGGGCCATCTTCTCCCCTATCTGGACAGAATTACTATTAATGCTAATTGCGCTAGGAGCCAGTTGGTCATCTAAAACGCTAACCGGCGCTTCAGCTAGCGCATCGGTTTTCTTTTTGAAAATTGTATCTAAAATAGACATGTTTAATCTAACAAACCCGCCATACACCCACTCGAAAATTCCCGAGCGAAGAGTCGAGGGTCGAGAGTGGGTTGGTGTGGCGGGTTTGTTAGAATCGTCATATTAAAATTCTGGATTATAAAGCGAATAAAACATTTTAATTAATTCTTCTTTTCCAAGGGGACGTGAAGTCAACCCCATTTGCTGTAATCCGGCAGACAACAAGTCACTTCTTTGCTGAATTTGCGCTTTGTAAACCTTAAAATCCTGATCGCTCATCTCTTTGAGTTTGGCTCCAGCTGAACCAAACGTTCCTTTGAGCCGCTCTCCCAATCCTTTTGAACTGTCGACTGTTTCAGTTAAATAAAATGGCACGACTAAATAAAACTTTTTCGACATAATGTTGGTCAGTTCGGTCAGTCCCCTGATAAACCGCAGGTACTCGATTCCCTGGATTCGCAGGAGTTCATTATCGATTTGATTAACAATCGCTTCGGTTTTAGTCAGGTATCCTTTGATATCCAAGCGTCTGGACTGGATGACAATTTGCAAAGGAAAGTCCAAAGAGTTAATAAAATTTTGGAACCCGCGAATGATGGCGGTCTGCTCGTCAGCTGATTTTAGATCAAAGTTAACAGAATTTACCTCTAAAATCATTCGCAAAGAAGCGTTCTTTAAAATTAACACCTCATCTTTGATGTCGTGGATCTCGACGAATTGTTTTGTGTTTAGATTTTTATCAGTCATATCTCGAGAGGCCTCCGGTGAACAAAGTTTTTATTTTAAATATTTAAAATAAAAACTGTTCCCCTGCGCCTCTGGACTAATTACTTTTCAAGTTTGGGCGAAATATCTATTTCTTCGTTAGGCTTGTAAATATATTTTTTGGGGTTTAACAGGTAACTGACCAAATGGAAAAGATACATGTACAAGGGCATTTCGCTTATTTTTACCAAAGCTAGGCCAAGGAAAACGGCCCCTACCGGAATGGCTAGAAATATAAATAATCCCGGTGAAACCGCGAACCACAAGAGGAACAGAATCGCTCCGCCGATGGCCACGAAGACGAACTGCTTGAGCGTGAAAGGCCCGATGATTTTTTCTTCCGTTTCAATAAATTGGGGAACTTGGAAACGCATAAGCATCTCGAGAGCCCTCGGTGGACATAGTTTTGTTCGTGTACAGCACTCACAAAACTGTCCCCACTCGGTCTCTGAACGACTTTCTTATTTTTTTCTTAAATCCAACACATTATTTGGATTAATATTTTCCGGATTCTTTACTTCTCCTCCCGAAATTGTGGATCCCGGTGGTACAAAGCCGATTTGTTTCCTTGGTTGAGCTGGCGGAGTAGTTCCACCGCTTCCTCCGTCGGGACCGCCTTGCTGTTTAAGAATTTCTTTCATCTCTCTTAGTTCTTTAACCATCGGATTTTTTTCCTGCTCCTCCGCCAATTCTTTTTTAAATTGCTCTTTTTTCTCTTCAATCATGTTTTTTTCTTGCCCCGGTTCTTTTAAGGCATCTAACTGTTCACTTGTCAATTTACCGGCCAGCGCCGTGGCAGTATCAGGAGTAATTTTTCGACTAATAAGATCTCTCGTTTCTTTCTTTTCCATTAACTTTTTAAGATTACCGGCACTTAGCTCGCTTAATTTGTCGATATTCATCCTCTGAATAGTTTTTTCCAGTTCTTGTGTAAGTTCTTGTTTGGGCTTAGTGGAATCGGCGTTATTAATATTGACCTTCGCCTGAACTGCTTCTTCAAAGTTAAACTTCATGGCTTTGTTCAAAAAGTCTCCTCTGTCTCCTTCTTGAGTGAATAAACTGGCATATCTTTGCAGTTTTTCCGTCAAAGCCGGGCCTTCTTCCGTTCTCCAATCTCCCTTTTCGGCCATGGCTCCCACTATTTCTCTGGCTACTTCGGCATTTTTAATGCCCAAAGTATTATATAACTGTTCTCGATCTGTCTTGGAAAGCTTGTCATATTTTATGCTCTTGGCAAATTCTATGGCATTAGAATCTGAACCGGCTTCTCGGTATAAATTGTATACCCCTTTCATATCTTCTGCCTTAAGTTCACCGCGTTCTTTCAACAGTTCCGCAATGGCCAGTTTTTGTTCTCTTGGTCCTTCTTTCATGTTCTTTTTCAGTTCCTCTACGTCCGTAGTAGCTTTAAATCGCTCTTTGTATGTTTTAATGTCCTCCCGCATGGCGCGATCTTTTTCCGCCTGCACAGCGCCTCTTTCTCTGAAAATTCCTTGCGCCACCCGGGCTTCTTTGAGTTTTTCTGTTCTTTCTCCTCCATACAGCGCGCCGAGTTTACCGGGTAAGCCGGTCTTTTGGATTTCTCCCAATTTTTCCTTGGCTCCTTTTCGCAAAGCTGAAACATAAGTTAATTTCTGTACTCGATCGTTGATGAATCCCATGGTTTTGGCTACTCCTGTTCCACCGGCGCAGGCCATTTTCATGGCTGCGGCCAGCGATCCAACCATGATGATAATTGTCAAAATATAGAAGAAAATGCCTTGGAGGCCGAGCCCGAAGAAATTGCCGACTGAAGCCAGCCCGGAACCCTTACTTGAATCAACGGCCGATTGAATCTCCGGGCGGTTGGTTAGAATGGCAATTCCCATAACCAAAGAAAAAAGATAAGCCGGCATAAAAAATGTCCAGCATAAAAACCATTTCCACCATTTGCTCCAGATTCCTCTGGTCTGGGGCAGAATGTAGGTAATCCAAGCAATGGGAGAAACGATTAGCAAAACCCATAATACCGGCACCCGCGCGACTGAAAAAGCAAAAGCGGAAACGAAAGCCAAAAGGACGATGGCGGTCATGATAATCATGCCGATGGAAGAAATGACCTGCATCAGGACGACATTGGCCAGCAGATCTCCTGAAGTGGCGCTGGCGCCTCTGGCGGTGATCATCTCATTCAACCCGAATCCTCCGGCCAGATTAGCGGTGATATCGGTAAAAGAATTTATAGCTACATTAGAAAGAGTGGTGGAAATTTTGATGAAAAGTCCGCCGATGGCTAAGCTGAAGTTGATCATCAGGGCGGCGATGATGAACTTGGCCATCAGCCCTTTCCAATTATAATTTTGCATGTCAAAAATCGTGGCAAAAGCAATAATAATCAGAATCAAGATAAAGAACATGTTGGTGAAGTCCCGAAAAACCGCCCAGGAGTTCTCCACAATGGTGAGATTTTCAAAATATCCTGATTGCAATTTTAAAAAACTGCCTAGCCAGCCGGCCACCATGGCCAGGGCGTTGCCCAGAAGAGCCATCACCACGTTGCTCATGTAAAGGATGACCGAACTGACCGCGGAGCTGGCTTGTTCATCCAGCCAGCCGGCTTGGACATCTTTGGTAGAAAAGCCGAAAATAACCAGACCTAAAAGCAGGCCCAGGAAGATTACTTTTTTTGTTTTATTAAAATGGCGCATTGTAATTAGAATCCTTGATAATTTGGATCATCTTCTGGATTTTGTTAGGTAGGAGCATCAATACACACTTTACTATTAATCCCCGGATCCTCGCCGCAGATGCCAGACTGGCACTCCGCATTTTCCTGACAGTAACTGTTCAAAGGCAACGGCCCTTCTTTTTGGGTCTCTTCCAGACCTGTTTCAATGCGGCCCGGCACGGGTTGCGGCTCCAGCCCTTCAATTATCAGGTTGGCGGGACCGAAGTTGGCCAGTTTGTTCACGGCCGCCCCCACGATGCTGATCAGCACTTCGGATAATTCGTCTGAACTGACAAACCATTTGGAGTTGGCATCTATAAAATTAGCTCCGGCTTCTCCTAAAATCTTGCCGGGGGTGACGGTATTGCCCAAAAAACTGCACTGAGCATTCGATCCGATACCTTGGCACGAGTTCTTCACTCCCTGGAATCCTTGGCCGGCTACCGTTTCGTTTTGGTGGGCTTGTTCTTGGGAGGCTCTCTGTTTTTGAAGTTCCTCGATGGACAATAGTGTGGCTCCGGAAAGATTATTCTGCGGTTCGAGCATGCGGGACCAGGTATCCCATCCCCCGCCTTTTTCAAAGTCCTTTTTAAATTCAGCGCGGGTTTGGTCGGGAATAGTGCACCTTACTTTATTTTGATAAGGAGTGAGGGTATTTTGCTTTAGTTCCGCGTTTTTATTTGGATCGCCGATGTCCACAAAAGGAACATTGCTGGCTTGGAAGGCCAAAGACAGCGGTCCTTTTAAGTCATCGCAAAGGATCCCTTCACGGATGGAGTAATTCAATTGAGCGCGGAATTGATTTTCTCCGATAGTTTGGGCGCCGGCCAGAAAACTTTTCCAATTTTGGACGAAAGAAGGTTTGGGGTTGTTGGGTCGTTCGGCGCCTAAAGTGTTTATCGATTTAATTATCCCGTTGCTTAAATCGGTCAAAAGTTTGCGGGAAATGGCTCTGGCCACTAAATCCAATCCGAATTCTTTGGCGATGTAAGAGAAATCAACCGAAGGTACGGCCAAACTGAAGTAAAGCGGGGTAGTGAAGCCGAAAATAAAGACCAGAATCAGACTTAATAATTTTTTGTTATTTTTTGAAATATTCCTCATTTATGATTAAGGGCCTAGTAAGTTAGGAATACTAAAGGCGGCGTCATTTTGAGGAGAATTAAGGCCGTTTGCTTTAATGCGGCTGCTAATTTCAAGGGAAATGGGCTGGGACTCCATATAGACATTTTGCAAATTACCCAAAACAATCATTTGCTTTAAAGAGTCGCTGTCAGCTAAAGCAATAGAGCGGTGATAAAGTTCAAGTTTTTTTAGCAGGGTCAAAATTTTTTGGTGGATGTCGGTCCATTTTGACGGTACGGGGGTTTCTTTAAGTTCGTCGTAGGACTTCTGGAATTTTACGGCATACTGCAGGAATTTTGTTTTAATATCTTCTTTTTGCTGATCGCTATAGAGTTGTCCCGCATCGGCCTCTTGGTCGGCACTGAACAAAATACCGATTTCCCTTGATTGTTTGAAGACCATGGTCATGATGTCTTCGGAGATAGAATTAAAAATTATTTCTAGATACTTTTCTTGAGCTTCTTTGGAATTGTCATTGCTGATGTTGATCTCGTCTTCGCCAACCTCTACTCCTTCCAGGGCGGTCAGAGTGGAGTAAACGGTGGCAGTAGCCACGGAGTCAACCGATTGGGCGAAGATTTTCGGATCAATTCCGCTTTTCAAATCCCCGCTCAAGATTCCCCCGGTAATGGCCTGTGCCAGCCGTTGGGTGGAATTAAGCCCCAGAAATTCTTTTTGTTGGGACAGGGAATCGTTGTCGGCATAAAGAGGATTGTGTCCTGATGCAATTTCTTCTCCATCCAAAAATCCGTCTCCGTCCGTGTCCGGGTTGTAAGGGTCTGTTCCCCAAACGGCTTCTTCGGCGTCTTTGAGGCCATCGTGGTCGACATCATCCGTGTCGCCGTAATCGACTTTAACCGAAGAAGAAATACGGGCGGCAGTGGCTGGTGAGAATGTTTTGTTTATCAAAATAGCCACTCTCGTCACCACTAAACCGGCGACCAGGAAGAGGCCGACCATTAAAATTTTTACGGTTTTAGTCGTGTTCATTTTTTCTCAAAAATAAACTAGCTGTCAAGATAGCCAAACTGCCCAATAAAATCGGGCTATCTCCTGTCTTATTATACAATGTTTGATTATCTTTTAATACAACTGAACCTGTTAATATCTGCCAGCCAATACCAGGAGTGATTTTTTGTACAATTCCTTGATCGGAAATAATGTAAGAACGGCCAAAATTAGAGGCCTTGACCAAATAACGGCCGTTTTCGGCGGCCCGGAACTTGGCGGCGGCCAGATCCTGTTCAAAAAGATCTGACGCCCCTTCTATGAAGGAGAAACTGGATTGAGAAATTATCAGGCCGGCGCCGGTGGCGGTTAGATTTTTGGCCAAAGAGGGAGAGAAAATGTCGGAGCATACTAAAGAGCCGGCTTTTATGGCCGTCTCTCCATCAATGGCCTCGGGCGGTTTAGTCCCGGTTTGGTATTCTTGCTTTTCTTGAATGGCTGGCGTGTTTAGCCCTAGTATTCTGTCAAGTGTTTTTAAAATTAAAGGAGCGTATTCTCCCATTGGAGCAAGAAGATACTTATCGTAAGAATCGAGCACTCCTTTTTGAGAATCGAGAAAAATTGTCTTTGATTGGAATTTTGATTCCGTGGCAATTTTGGAATTGTCTACGATCAGGGCGGAATGTGGGAAAAGACCGGAAAAATACTGGCTGGCTCCGGCGGTGTTTCGGAAAAGGGTCAGGGTCTTAAAAAAATTGCCTCCTTCGGGGAATACAATCAGTTTGGTTTGCGGAAAATTTTTACTGGCTTCATCTATCAGCTCAAGTTGATTTTTAAAAATGGAAATTTCTTCTTCTGGAGTGAAGAAGACCTGGTTTGGAATTTTGGTTTGGATAACCGCCACTTCAGTGCATGGAGCACTACAGGGCAGCCCTGTAGCCACAGGGCTGCCCTGTAGTGCTGGGAGATATATAAAAATCACAATAGCCAAAGCGGTGATTAAGAGCTTTCTGTAACTTCTTTTTTCCAAAAAGATAAATAAAAGCAGACCAAGAAAAATAATGACAAAAGTCAGCCCATAAATTCCGAACCAGGAAGCGAACTTAAGAGTCAAAAAACTTTCATGCAGGTTGTAAGCGATACTGCCGATGGTCCAGTTTGGTCCGAGGGGGGTTCCCGGTCCGGCCCAGACCCAGCCGATTAAAAAAGACCGCAGATATTCCAGCAGAGTGAAGACGGAGGGAAAAATTAAGAGGGCGGCCCAGGAAATTTTTTTATCCAGCTTTTTCCATAATCCGGCGCTGATGCCCCAAGTTAAGGCCAATACCCCGGCGATTATGGCCCAGGCAGAGAAAACGAGGAAGAATCCCAGGTATGGATTCTCGATACCTATGTCTTTCAGGGGGTAAACGGTCCAGTGCCATTTGAAATTGATTAAAAAGTAGGCCAAGCCGGCGGAATAGCCTAGGAGAAACCCACTATTGACAGGGCTGCCCTGTAATTTCAAAGCCAAAAAAAACAGGATGAAGCCCGGGAAAATCAAAATACCCAAATTGTAGAGAGGTTGGGAGAGGGCTAAGATTAAGCCGATGGCGGCTCCGGAAATAATAGTTGGGTAAGTTTTACCCATTCCTCAATGTTTAAAGATTCCGACCGGCGGGAAGGTTCAATTTTCGCTTCGGCCAGTTTCTGAATGATAAAAGTTTTTCCTGCCCCGTAGGGTCGCGAAGCGACTCCTTCGGTGCCCAGTTTTAAATTATTGACCAAACTGTTTAAAATTTGTTTGCGTTTATTTCCGAAACCGGCTCTGGCCAGTTTGAAAAAGTTTTTTTGGAATTCTTTGGAGTAAGGAATATTTTCTTTCGGCAAGATTTTGATCAAAGCGGAATCAACTTTCGGTACTGGCCGGAAATTATTTTTTGAAACGTTTTTGACTATTTTTGCTTCAGCATAAAACTGGATAGCCAAAGCTAGCAAACTCATTTTGGGGGGATTGGCGGTAATGCGCCGGGCGACCTCTTTTTGTACCATAAAAAGAATAAGTTTCGGCCTTGGCCAATCTTCCAGGGTAATCCTTAAAAGGTGGGAAGTAATATAGTAAGGGATATTGCCCACTATTTTATATTTCCCTTCTTTTAGTTTATATTTTTTGGGATTAAACTTCAAAATGTCTCCCTCTATAACTTCAAAGTTTTTCTTCTTTAAAGATGGTATCAGGCGGCTGTCTTTTTCTACTGCCAATACCTTGGCTTCTTTTTTAGTGAGAAGATCAGCTAATATTCCTTCTCCCGGCCCTACTTCCAAAATTATTTCTCCTTTTTCCGGCGCTATCTCCCCCACCATAAAATGATAAATTTTTTCATTTATCAAAAAGTTCTGCCCCAGCGATTTTTTGGATTTAAAGTTTGGCATTGTTGAAATAAAGACCTTATTGCTTTTTCGAACTCTCACTCCACCAGCGTTTCCGCTCAATCGCCGTCCGCTGTGGATTTTGTCCGAAGTGAAAATATTATACTTCGTCCAAACCATGCAATCCACAGCTCACAGCGTCTCTAAAGCAACAAGGTCTTTATTTCAGTATTAAATTAAGCTAAGCACGAGTTGCTTTTGGAGGCTCTGCAGGTTGTGGATTGCTCGCGAACTTTCGTCTTGCAGCCCATGCGAAGCATAAGATGCAAGCGGAAGTTCGCTGGTCAGAAGTCTGCTTCTGAATCCATAGCCTGCAAAGAGCGAGCTTTTTCGCTGGAAAAAAGCGAGCGTCCGGAAAAAGCAATTTGTGCTCAGCGAAATCTAATCATAATCGATGAAGTCCTCGTAATTGAAGTCGCGACGCGGACTGCTTTTCCAAATTCTTTCTAAGTATTCCTCGGGGATTTCCTTAATGAACTGGGAAGGCAGGTTGGCCTGCCAGGAGCCGTACATGGTTCGGCTTCGGCAGTGTGTTAAAAAAAGTTTTTCTTTGGCGCGGGTAATACCGACATAGCAGAGACGCCTTTCCTCTTCCAGTTCGGCTTGACTGCCGATGGTTCGGGGATTGGGAAAAATCCCCTCTTCCATTCCTACCATAAACACTACCGGGAACTCTAGTCCTTTGGCGGCATGCATGGTCATTAAGGTGATTCTTTTTTCTTCCGGATCAATTTCGTCAGTCATTTGCAGAAGGGCGACTTCTTCCAGAAAAGACGGTAGGGCTTCGGCGGCTTTGAGATGGTCATATTTTTTGGTTACGGTCAGTAGTTCCTTGACGTTTTCCCAGCGGGCTTCGTGTTCGGTGGTTTTTTCCTGGAGGTATTTTTGGTATTCCGTTTCGGAAAGAAGTTTTTTAATCACCTTGGAAAGAGTATCGCTTTGTCCGTGTTTAGTTAGGCCATCGATCAAAGAAGAAAGAGAGGTCAGGCCCGTTAGGGCCTTTTGCTGGGTTTTTGTTTGGCCTTCTTCTGTCGATTCCTTTTTTAAAATCTCCGCCAATTTTTCTCGGGACTCTTGATGCTTCTGTCGCAGACGGATAAAGGTAATTTTTCCTATTCCTCTGGCCGGAATATTGGCGATTCTTTCCAAACTCAAAAAGTCCGCCGGATTATTAATCAATTTCAGATAAGCCAGAATGTCTTTTACTTCTTTGCGGTCATAAAATTTCAATCCTCCGATAATCTTGTAAGGAATGCCCTGTTTCAACAGAGCTTCTTCTATGGCGCGGGACTGGGCATGAGTGCGGTATAGAACACAGAAGTCATTGAGTTTTTTTCCGTTTCTGGTTTCTTCTCTGGTTTTTGTGGCGACAAAATCTCCCTCGGATCGCTCATTATCCAGTTCGCTAAGAAAGATTTTTTCTCCCGGTTGGTTTTTGGTCCAGAGATTTTTATGGCGCTGGAACTTATTTTTAGAGATAACATTTTGAGCTACAGCCAGAATATTCTGCGTGGAACGGTAGTTCTGTTCGAGAAAGATAATTTTGGCTTTCGGGTAGTCCTTCTCAAAACTTAAAATATTTCGGATGTCAGCTGATCGGAACATATAGATGCTTTGATAATCATCTCCGACTGCCATGATATTTTGATATTTTTGAGCCAGCAGTTTTAAGAATAAATACTGGGAGCGATTGGTGTCTTGATATTCGTCTACCAGAATGTATCTAAAACGGTTCTGATATTTTTCCAAGATATCTTTTTTTTCTTGAAACATTTTGACGGTCAAAAAAATAAGATCATCAAAATCCATAGCACTGCTGGTCTGAAGATTTTTCTGGTAAAGCGGGTAAATCTTTGCCACAATTTTTTCAAAAAATTCTTTGGCGGAGTCGGCATAGTCATCCGGACCGGTCAAGTCAGTTTTGGCTTGAGAGATTCTGGCGAGTATCGCTCGGGGATTAAATTTTTTTGAGTCGATTTCCAATTCGGCCATTACGTTTTTAATCAAATCAAGCTGTTCATCGCTGTCATAAATCGCAAAGTCAGAATTATACGAATCAGGCAATTGTTCCAGCTCTCTTCTCAAGAATTTTGCGCCGATGGAATGAAAGGTTCCAACTAACGGCATAGAGACACCTTCTTTTTTTAGTAGTCCGGCAATTCTTTCTTTCATCTCTCCGCTGGCCTTATTGGTAAATGTTACTGCCAGAATATTTTCAGGGTCAACCCCTTTCTCTATTAAATGAGCAATGCGGTGGGTCAGGACTTTTGTTTTTCCGCTTCCGGCTGCGGCAATAATCAAAACAGGGCCTTCCGTGGCCTGTACTCCTTCAACCTGCTTTTCATTGAGACCTTCAAAAAGTTTAGACATCTGTATTCTAAAGATATTACCAGATTTTCATTTCTAGTTACAGGCAAAAAGAATAAATATGGCTTTTTCTAGTAATGTTTATAGAACTTTATTTAAGATTATGAGTACAGTTCCTATTGCTTTTGACGGCTCTGCGGGCTGTGGATTACTCGCTGAATGCCATTTGTTAGCCCAATCTTTGGAGTTCAGCAGTAGATTACAAATGGCATTCAGCTGATCAGGAGTCTGCTCCTGAATCTATAGCCCGCAAAGAGCAGGTTTTCTCGCTGGAAGAAAACCTGCGTCCAGAAAAAAAATGGGGACTGCACTTTCATTCTCTTGTGGATAACTTGTTTTGTCTAAAAGCCGAGATCAAGTATAATTTAAAACAGAGTAAAGTATTTAAAAATCAGGATTTCTCGGATTATTATCTCGGTTCTCGTGTCTCGGGTTATTAGTCCGAAAAAAGTTCACTTATAATTACGAGTGAGGAAGAAGTGAAAATTTATTTTTCACTTCAGACGAACGAAGTAATTAGTTACGTAGTACCTTTTTTTCATCGGCTTTAGAGATAAGTACTCTCTTTTTGTGGATCAAAAGTTTGATCTAAAATTTGTCATTCAAGAAAAAAAACCAAGAGAGTACGAAGCGGGAAACCAACCGCCCGGTTTCGATTCGGCTTCTTCTGCAGAGTCAAATTCCTTATCGTCTGTTCTGGGCAAAGATAACCCCCTGAATATTGACGGAAAAAAGTACTACCCGGCCGGGGTACTTGCTAAAGAATTTGATTATGCCGTTGACTATGTTTCCTGGTTAGCCAGAACAGGAAAAGCTGAAGGAATCCGTAAGGGTAAGAGATGGGTTTTAACACGAGAATCCGTCCAAGCTCACAAAAACTTTGCTCAAAGCAACAAACAGCAAGGTGGTTGGAAATCCCTGCCTGCCGGTAGGCAGGCCAAGAATAAAGTTCTTTCACCAGTTCTTTCATTTGCGTCAGTTAAACGAGTACTTATCGAAAAAGCCGATAAAGTGCGGGCCGCCTCTTCTTTTATTTTAGCAGGCGGCCTTTTGCTTTTCTTGTTTTTTAATTTTGGAATTTTTAAAATTGATTTTAATTTTAATAAAGAGCCGGTTGCCAGAAGTTATAAAAATATTCAGGCGAAAGTTTTTGGCCCTCTCCAATCTCACTCTCGTTTCGTTGGAACACAGACCGCTTCTCTCTGGTCCAAACTAGCCGACTGGATTCTGAACGAACCCTCCCCCTCCTACGTTACCGTTGAAGAGTATGAAGTTCTTCGGTTGAGGATCAAGAATCTATCCGAAGTAAGCTTCGACTCATCAGAAGATCCAAGGTCAAGCCCTACTTCCTCCGAAAGGATCATTGTTCAAAAAGAAACCATCATCACCCGGAAACCAGCTACTTCCCCAGAAAGCACAGTTTTATCTTCAATCAACGAAAGAATAGATAATATCACTGTTCTTCTTGAGACCACCAAGATGAATCTGTCCAATCTCGGCGGCGACTTTGTAGCGTTTCAAAACAGATTCCCCACAGGCTTTAGCATTGGTTCCTTCCAGCCGACACCATCAAACAACGCCAGTGGTACCATTGGCGGAGTCACCATCTTCGGAGCTAAAGAGCTCAATTCCGAAAAACTTAATGTTACAGGCAATACGATCCTGACCGTTCTTGATGTCTCCGGCAACACGACACTATCCACATTCACCGCTTCTTCCGGAACCGTTACCGGGGCTTTCACCGTTGACGGAGGATTAACCGTCGGTTCTAACATTTCCGCTTCCGGCCTAACCCTGAGCGGAAACCTGACCGGTATCAATGCCGAGTTCCAAGGCACCGCCTCCGCCTCTTATCTCCTGACCGGCAATACTCTGCAAGTGGGAGGATTCTCCAGCGCGGCTTACAGCCGATTCGGAACGGCAACCGCCACTCAAACCGCTTTCATCACCACCACCAACGACCTCTTAATCTCCGGGGATCTGGAAGTAGACGGCAAAGTCTTCTTTGACGGCACCGCCTCGGTTGCTTCCAACTTTGAAGTGGGCGGCATCGCCTCCATCTCCGGCGCTATCACTCAGAACATTGTCACCGCCTCCAACTCTTTCCAAGGCTCATTAGATGTCACTAAAGGATTAGCTTTCTTTGGAGAGATCCGTCCCGACGGACTGGACTGCACCAATGGCCAGATTCTCAAAAAGACCGGAGCTAATGACTGGGATTGCGCCGCGGATGCGGGCGGTTCCGTCTCCTCCAACTCTCTGGACTTCGATGAATTCGTTGATACCATGCTTCTGGACGCCAATCTGACTATTAATCGGGGAGCTGGCTTTAAGATCGGTCTGGGGGCCGCCCCCTCCACTGTCTTTGAAGTCCAAGGCACCGCCTCCGCCTCTTATCTGCTGACCGGCAACACCCTGCAGGTAGGAGGATTCTCCAGCGCGGCTTACAGCCGATTCGGAACTGATACCACCGGCTACTCCACCGAGCTGGACACCACCAATGACCTTCTCATCTCCGGCGCCCTAGAAGTGAATGGCAATGTCTTCTTAGATGGTAAAGCTTCCATCTCAAACAACTTTCAAACCGCCGGAAGATTCATCTTCGGCGATAACGGAGACACCGGAGAGATTAACACCAGTGACTGGGACATCTCCACCACCGGCGCTTTAACCGGATTCTCCTTTGATGCTAATGGTACCGGCAACTCCATCACCAACATCGACAACGCGGATATTACGGCGGACAATCTGGACTTTACGGCCATTTCTGACACTCCTACTTTAGATGCCAATCTGGCCATCACCAGAGGCGGCTTCTACATCGGTCTGGGGGCCGCCCCCTCCACTGTCTTTGAAGTCCAAGGCACCGCCTCCGCCTCTTATCTCCTGACCGGCAATACTCTGCAAGTGGGAGGATTCTCCAGCGCGGCTTACAGCCGATTCGGGACGGCTACTGCGGGCTCGCCGGATATAAGTACTTCTAACGACCTATTGATCTCGGGCGATTTGGAAATAGACGGTAAGGTTTCTGCTTCCGG
>JAUYPS010000040.1 GCA_030695705.1 bacterium
TATTGTTGCCTCTGAAGTCGCTAAGGATGGGGATTGTATGGTTTGGATGAAGTATAATGATTCTTTAACTTCAGACAAAATCCCCAGACGCCGGCGAGCGAGCGGAAACGCTGGTGAAGCGAGCGTACTGAAGAGGCAATAATATCTTTTTTTACTAAGACCATGTTCAATAAACTTTTTGGAATCTTTTCTAAAGATATCGGTATTGATTTGGGTACAGCCAATACCTTAGTTTATATTCGCGGAAAGGGTATTGTCATTAACGAGCCATCTATTGTGGCGGTTAACAATAAAACCGGTACTATTTTGGCTATCGGGGAAGAGGCGCGCAAAATGGTTGGCCGCACTCCCGGATATATTGTCGTCGCCAAACCTTTGGTTAACGGTGTGGTTTCAGATTTCGAAGTAACTGAGCAGATGCTTAAATATTTTATTGACCGGGTACATAAAGAAAGTTTTTCTTTAATGCCTCGTCCGAGAGTAGTTATCGGAGTACCCTCCGGAGTAACGGAAGTAGAAAAAAGGGCGGTGGAAGATGCCACTTATAATGCCGGGGCTCGCGAGGTATATTTAATAGAAGAACCAATGGCGGCGGCGATCGGAGCGCGTTTGCCGGTGCAGGATGCAGTGGCCAATGTGATTATTGATGTTGGCGGGGGTTCTACGGAGATTGCCGTTATTTCTATGGGCGGAATAGTGGCATCTCATTCTTTACGCATCGCCGGTAATAAGTTTAACGACGACATTATCCGTTACCTGCGGGAAGAAAGAAATTTTATGATCGGCGAAGCAACCGCTGAAAACATTAAAATTCGTCTTGGCTCGGCCTATCCTTTGGAAGAAGAATTAAACGGAGAAATCAGGGGTAGGGACTTAGTTACCGGTTTACCCAAAGAGATTACTATTACTTCCGAAGAAATCAGAAAGGCAATTTCTCGTTCGATCAGGCAAATCTTGGCGGAAATTAAATCAACGATTGAAGAAACCCCGCCTGAACTGATCGCCGATTTGCTTAATCGCAGTGTGTGGATTTCCGGAGGAGGAAGTTTATTGCGCGGACTGGATCAACTTATTTCCCACGAGATCAAACTACCCGTGAAGATAGTAGATGATCCTTTAACTTCCGTTGCCCGCGGCTGCGGTTTTGTTCTTGAGCAGATCGACAAATTAAAAGAGGTCTTAGTGGAGACCTCCAAAGAAGCTTATCTCTAACAGATTTACGTGAAAAATGGTTTTGTTAAGAACTTTTTAATTGCCTTAGCCACAGTAATTCTGTTGGTTTTTTTTAATAACTACTGGAGCGGGCAATTTTTGAAAAATTCGGTGCTGGCTGTTTTTAAAAAACCGCTGGTGGTTAGCAGTTCTTTTTTGCACCAAACCAAACGTCGGGTGGTTTCTTGGTTTAACACCGGGGAACTTTTAAGACAGAATCAAACCCTCAAAGAAGAAAATCGTCAGCTCGCCTCTGTTAATTTAAAAATTTACGAATTGGAAAAAGAAAATGATTTTCTAAGAAAAGAATTGGATGTAGTCCAAAGAAAAAATTTCAAAGTATCACTAGCTAGAGTTTTTCACCAGAAGTTTGACGGCCAGTTCCAAACTTCTTTAATTGATATTGGCGATAATGAGGGGATTAAACCGGGGATGCCGGTAATTTTTGACGGGGAAGTTCTTTATGGGGTGATTAAGGATGTTTATCCAACTAGTGCTCTGGTTTATCTGATTACCGATCCCCGGGTGACTCTTAGCGTAAAAATTAAGGACTCGGAAATTATGGGCAGAAGCAGGGGGGAATTGAAAGATGGGTTATCTTTGGAACTGGTAGCCAATCAGGAAGATGTTCAGGCGGGGGAAACGGTTATGACCAGCGGTTTAGACGGTTTGCCGAGTGCTTTGTTGGTGGGAAAAATCATAACAGTCAGAGAAAACCGGGAAGGGATTTTTAAAGAAATTAAAATTGAGCCGGAGTTTAAGAGTTTATTGGTGGATCGGGTTTTTGTTTTGAAACTCTTATGAGCAATTCGCGTTTCATTTCTGTCTCAATCGGAATATTTCTGACAGAATTTATTCTTTCAATTTTTTGGCCTTTTTTGCTGAGAGCCGATCTTTTTATTATTTTTGCTTTAGCTGTATTTTTTTTAGATCATACTCATAAAACTAGCTTCGCGGTCTTTATTTCCATAGCCATTGTTTTTGATTTTTGGTCCGGCAGTCACTTTGGTAATTTAACTTTAACTCTTCTTGTAACCATACTGGCCATCTTTCTGACAAAGAAAGTAGTGCTGATAGACAACCGTGTCAACTTTTCCGCTTTGCTTTGGTTGACAGGATTTTATTACTTCCACTTACTTATTAAAGGGATTTTGTATAACCTTGGGAGACAGTTTATTTTCCCCAAGTTAAGTTTTATCGATTTAATGGAAACGGTCTTGTGGATTTTAGTAATATTAATTGTTTATACTAGAGTTAGTTATGAAAAAAGAGTATCGCATTTCTAGTTATGAGGAAAAAGAAATATCACCGGAAGAAACTCTGGTAGATTCTTTCGGGTCGTCCAAAATAGAAACGCCAATAGACAACTCGGTTCTTCGTTTTTCTTTTGGGCTGGTCTTAGCTATTTTGGTTATTTTTCTTTTTGCCGCTTTCCGTCTGCAAATTCTAAAAGGAGAAGGTTTTCGCAACATAGCTCTTGGCAATCGCTCGACAGTTTATGAAATCCCATCTTTGCGCGGAAATATCTTGGACCGGAACGGAAAAGTTTTAGCTGAGAACAAGCCGGTTTTTGATCTTATTGCTATTTCTGTCGATCTTCCCAAAAATGAAGAAATGCTCGATGCTTTGATAATCGGACTAAGCGATATTTTGTCGGAACCACCAGAAAAGATTGCCAAGACCTTAGAAAATAAGAACACTCGCGAGTCCTTTTTAATCAAAAAGGACTTAAAGAAAGAAGAAGTGCTTAAAATCCAAGATCGTTTTCAAAACGGAGTGTATGTTGTTAGCGGTTCGGAGAGATTTTACCCTAATGGACAGAAAACCTCGGCGGTTGTGGGTTATACCGGAAAGGTTAATCAGCAAGATCTACTCGATCGTTATTATGGGCTTAACGATCGGCGCGGCCGGATCGGAATAGAGGAAAGTTACGAAAAGTACTTGCGGGGAGAGCATGGGCAAGTATTTTTTGACCGGTCCACCAATAAGTACTCGGTCAAGCAGCCCGGTTCAGGTTCCAGTTTGATTTTAAATATCGATGCCGGAGTTCAGGAACATCTTTATGATGCTTTGTCTGGCGCCTTGAGGTCTGCTGACGTAAGGGCGGGGGCGGCGGTGGCCCAAAATCCCAAAACGGGGGAAATTTTAGGACTGGTTAGTTTGCCTTCTTTTGATAATAATCAGCTTACCGGAGAACTAAGCGAAGAAGTTTACAAAAAATATTTCCAGAGCAGTGATAAGCCCATTTTTAACAGGGCCGTTTCCGGGCGGTACCATCCGGGGTCAACTATTAAACCGCTTCTGGCTCTGGCCGGTTTAAAAGAAGGGGTGATTAATCCGCAAACGACCATTACGGATTTGACCGGATTCATTACCATCAAAAACATTTATAACCCGGAGATTGTTTATACTTATCGCGATTGGAAAGTTCAAGGGACAGTTAATTTAAAGAAGGCCTTGGCCCAATCCTCTGATATATATTTTTATTCCGTAGGGGGCGGATACGAGAAGATTAAGGGACTGGGATTTGCTATTTTGGAAAAATATTTTCGTATTTTCCGCATCGATAAAATTCTTGGTATTGATTTGCCGGGGGAAGCGTCTGGTTTTGTCCCCAGCGAAGAGTGGAAAATAGAAAAATTTGGCCAATCGTGGTTTACCGGAGATACTTATAACGTCTCTATCGGGCAGGGTGATTTACTGACCACTCCTTTGTGGCTGAGTTCTTATGTTTCGGCCATTGCCAATGGCGGAACTTTTTACCGTCCCTTCATGGTTAAAAAAATTATAGACCAGGACAAGAAGGTAACAGAGGAGTTCCAAAGTGAAGAGTTGGGACGGTTACCTTTTGACGAAACATCATTTTTTCTTGTTAGAGAAGGTATGCGGGAGGCGGTTATTTTCGGGACGGCTAAACTGCTAAGTACCTTGCCGGTGGAAGTAGCGGCCAAAACCGGCACGGCCGAGGTAGGAACTAAAGGTTCCGGGTTAAATTCTCTTTTCGTTGCTTACGCCCCCTACGAAAATCCGGAAATTGCCGTATCTGTCGCTATTGAAGATATTGGCAAAACGCAGGGGCTGGCGATATTGACGGCTAGGGACTTTTTGGCCTGGTACTTCCAAAGATAACAAGCGGAACCTTCGATGCGCTATCAACAATTGGCCTATTGATTTTTAATTTAATTTGATATAAAATTATCTTTCACCAAAAAGGTTTTATCACGAAAATAGCTAATTTTAATGAATAAAGGACAATACTTCAGTCCGGAAGGACTGGAAAAATTAAAGAAAGAACTTGAGAATCGTAAATATGTTTTACGCAAAGAAATTGCGGCTAAAATAGTGGAAGCAAAGGATTTAGGGGACTTAGCGGAAAATGCCGAATTTACCGAAGCTAAGGAAATGCAGGCCTTTAACGAAGGCCGGATTGAGGAATTGGACAATATCTTAAAACACGCCCAATTGATTTCCAAATCTAGCG
>JAUYPS010000042.1 GCA_030695705.1 bacterium
ATTTCCAAAGAACCACTGGAAAATATCGTTCCCTTACAGCACCCGACTCAAAACGACCAAACTATTGTTACGCAATATGAAATGCACTCAATAGAAGACTTGGGCATTTTGAAAATGGACTTTTTGGGCCTGAAAAATTTAACTATCATTGAAGATACCCTGGCCCGAATTTATAAAATTCATAATCAATCAATTAATATTGACGCCATTCCTCTGGATGATAAAAAAACTTACGAACTTCTGCAGAGAGGCGAGAGCACAAGCGTCTTCCAATTGGAATCAGGAGGGATGCAACGATATCTCAAACAGCTAAAACCCACTGAATTAGAGGATATTATTTCTATGGTTGCTCTTTACAGACCCGGCCCCATGGATTCGATACCGGACTTTATCGCCCAAAAGCACGGCAAAAAGAAAATAATCTATCTGCATTCGTCTTTGAAACCGATATTGGAAAAAACTTACGGCGTTATTGTCACCCAGGATCAGGTTTTAGAAATCGCCCGATCTTTTTCGGGTTTTACTTATTCCCAGGCCGATATATTAAGGAAAGCGGTAGGGAAAAAAATTAAAAAACTTCTGGATGAACAAAAAGAAAAGTTTATTACGGGAGCCAAAAATACTCAAAAAATCGAGGCGGAGTTAGCCGAAAAAGTTTGGAACTTTATTGAACCATTCGCCGGATACGGCTTTAACCGGGCACACGCAGCTGCCTACGCCACTATCGCCTATCAAACTGCCTGGTTAAAAGCCCATTACCCGGTTGAATTTATGTCGGCTGTTTTGACCTCGGAAAAAGCCGATGTTGAAAGAATCGCGGTTTTGATTGAAGAATGTAAAAAAATGAAAATAGAGGTTCTACCGCCTGATGTCAATGAAAGCTTTATGAACTTCAGCGTGGTGGACGGTAAAAATCAAATCAGGTTCGGATTATTGGCCATTAAAAACGTGGGTCATAACGTGGTGGAAGCGATTTTAATGGAAAGAAAGGAAAGAGGGCCCTATGCCTCTATCAGTGATTTTGTTTCCAGAGTGAGCTCCAAGGATTTAAATAAGAAGTCCCTGGAAAGCATGATTAAGGCCGGGGTTTTTGACAAGCTCGGCGAAAGAAACCAGCTTCTGCAAAACATGGAAAAACTTTTGGAGCAGGCGAGAATCTCTCAAAAAAACAAAATCAACGGCCAAAAAGGATTATTCGACTCCGCTGCGGCGGGGCAAGTCTCCACCACCTGGAAGATAAAACTCACAGCCGCTATTCCCTCTCCGGAATCCGAAAAACTAAAATGGGAAAAAGAATTGCTGGGACTTTACGTTTCCGGGCATCCCCTTTTAAAGTACCAAAAGCTTTTGGAAAAAAATTGCCTGCCCATTGTGCAGGTATCCCAGGATTTGGCAGGTAGAGTGGTCAGAATCGGAGGAGTCATTTCCAGCATTAAAAAAATCATTACTAAAAAAGGCCAACCCATGCTTTTCGTCAATTTAGAAGACGAAGCCAGCCGCATTGAACTGGTCGTCTTTCCCTCAATCTTGGAAAATTATCCAGCTGCATTCCAAGAAAATAAAATTGTTTTTGTTTCCGGCAAAGTTGATATGAGAGACAATATCCCCAAAATCATCTGCAACACCATCGAAGAAATCGTGGAGGAATAAAAACAAGAAGGCCCCGTTCCATATTGGATGGAACGAGGCCTTTTTCCTTATTTCGATAAAAAATCTGATACTACTCCCGAACAGGCACAATGACCCCCGGGAGCAACGAACCCGCGGCAGGAGGGGCAGAACTCCTGCGACCCCTCTTTCTCTTCGGGTCTCCGCCACTGCCCATCGTTACCTGGCGGAATATTGGAGATTTTTTTCAGGACCTTCCCTTGCGCCATCGTTGGAATCATTTTCACCCTCCTTATTTAACTTCATTTCGGCGAGATGAACACCGTAATCAATTTGAATTTCAGCTTATCGTTCTAAATAGACGATTATCGCTCAAGAAACACGATGTCCATTTCGCCGCCATGAAGTTTACACCTTACATCTTATCATGCTTGTCAAATTCGTCAAGAAAGGCCCCGGTCCATATCGGATGGAACGAGGCCTTTTGTATTACTTGCCTGCGGGACACTTCTCGCAGGCAGAAGGTCCAAATATTTGGATCTTCGGACATTTCGAGCAGGTCATCTGTTCCTCCTTTCTTTCTTTTGCTTTTCCTTTAAGGCCAGAGGTGCTCCCATCATATGACGGGACGAAAGCGCCTTTGGCCTCAAAATTTTTTCATAACGGCGAAATGAACACCATTATTAGTTCTTAGTTAATTATTTTTTTGTTCTTAGACACTAAATCGATGTCCATTTCGCCGCCATGAAGTATTTATGAAAGATCTTTTCTACGCCTATATCTTAGCATGGTTTGCTAAATTTGTCAAGAGCTGTTGGTAATGTATACAGACATATTGCACTTTTCTGGTAATCTGGGGGCATATGAAAACTATGCCCAAATCGACCAAAGAAGAAAAACTGCGATGGATTAAGCCTATCCTTGAGGGAAGCGTCTTGATTAAAGACATGGCTAAGGTCTGTCCTTTTTCCTTGAGATCGCTGAAGTATTGGCTGCATGGCTACCGGGCATATGGCCAAGAGGGATTGGAGAATAAATCCACCAGGCCCAAGACCAACCCTAGAGAAACACCCATCCGGATTAAGGAAAGGATTATTGAGTTGAGAAAGAAGAAAAAACAATGCTCGAGAAAAATACAATGGGATTTGAAAGATGAAGGCACAAAGATCCATTACCAAACCATCCAGAAAATCATAAAAGCCGAAGGCTTAACGAGAAAATACCGAACTAGAAAGATTAAATACAATTATGTTAGAATACCGTTAAAGAGGGGCGAGCTGGTGGAGCTTGATGTCAAATTTGTGCCCGAGAGGATAGACGGCCGAAGATACTACCAGTTTACCGCTATTGATTGCGCGACCAGGTGGCGCTGTCTGAAGGCGTATGAGAACGCTGACAACGCCAGCGCCGTGGCCTTCCTGAAAAAACTGATGAGCATAGCTGATTTCAAGATACTGGCAGTGAAGACAGATAACGGCTCCTGTTTTACCAACCGGTATACCGGCTACAACAAAAGCACCGACCCTTTAAATCCCAGACTGCATGCCTTTGATGTGCTGTGCAATAAATTGGGCGTGCCGCACTACCTGATCGACCCGGGTAAGCCCCAGCAGAACGCTTTCGTGGAACGGAGCCATAGGACCGACCAGGAAAAATTCTACGAGGAAAATAAGTTTAAATCGTTTGAGGATTTGAAAGATAAATTACGACTCTGGAACATGGAGTACAACGATACAAAACACTGCGGCCTTAACGGCCTAACGCCTAACCAAGCCCTTAGATTGTGAGTGCAAAATGTCTGTGTCTAAAACATTCAATATATGCTAAATTATTAAAGTTATCCAGAGAACCTTGAGAATAGAATAAGGAGGGAAGGCCATGCGGTTTCTAAAGAGCAAGGCGGTTTTTGCCCTAATGAGCATTGTAATGGTGGGAATACTATTATTTACTTCATGCGGCGTAGCGACAGAGCGTGTGAGAAGGGACATCGATACCACTGGTTATGAGTATCAGGCATTTTATACCACTGGTGCCGGGAAAACTGAAAATCAAGGCGTATTGATTGTCGATGCCGGCGGCAGAGATATTGCCAAGCTCGCATTCGGCAATATCGCCGGTTCCAGGTTTGAGCTTTTGCAGCGGTTCAATTTTCAAAATCGTGTTGATGAAACCTTGGGAAGAATGACGCAGTACGATACTTCCGAAGATATTTTTGATATCCGCTCAGCTTCCTTCATCGTTCAGCGATTTTTCGGCCAGGGAAACACCGATATTGTGGTGCTCAAGTCCGAGATGCGCTTTGGCAGCGTTTTGATGAATTTTATAAATAAGCTTAATGACCAGGATTTTGAAATTTCTTCTTTTTATACCGCGACTGTTGGCCGCAACGAAGAACTTTCCGGCGCAGATCTTGCCAAGCGTGCCAAGCCATGGTTTTTGAAACTGACGTACAAAACAGTAATAAGCGGTGATTGGAGTCCCTACAGTGTAGCAATCAGCGATGCTAAGATGCTTCGATTGTTACCGGCGAATTG
>JAUYPS010000002.1 GCA_030695705.1 bacterium
GAAAATTCCCGAGCGAAGAGTCGAGGGTCGAAGGTAGGTCGTATGGCTTATTTGCCAAAAACTTATTTGTGAGTTGCCTTTTCAATTCTAGTTAATGTTTTATCTCGTCCCAAAATATTCATTATCTGCACCGGATCAGGAGAAAATTTCTCTCCGCTTAAAGCCACCCGCAATGGCCAATACACCGCTCCCCTATCCCCGACAAATTCCGCCTCTGCCAGCCGGTCCAATTCAGACCGAATGTACTTCTCATCGAAAATTTGCCATTCAACTTTGCTTTCCAGAATTTCTTTGGCTTTTTCCAAAGCTTTTTTAGCTCCCGGTTTATCAGATTTTTTCCAAACCAAGAGTTCAGGGTCATATTCCGGCTCGGTAAAGAAAAATTTAAATTCTTTGACCTGATCAAAATATTCCAACCGCTCCCGCAGCATCGGCGCTATTTTTATTATCATTTCTTTAGGTTGTTCGCCGAAATATTTTTCAATAAACGGCCTTGCCTCTTCCACTAAACCCTCGTCATTAAACATTTTAATGTATTGGGAGTTGATCCAATTCAGTTTTTTGATATCAAAAACCGCTCCGCTTTTGTGTACATCTTCCAAGCGAAATTGCTCGATAATTTCATTTTTGGTTAAAATCTCTCTGCTATCTTTGCCCGTCCAGCCCAACAAAGCCAAAAAATTAACTATGGCTTCCGGAAGATACCCGGCCTCCCTATATTGATCCAAACTAGTCGGTCCATGCCGTTTTGAAAGCTTAGAACGATCTGTTCCAAGAAGAAGAGGCAGATGAGCAAATTGGGGAACCGCGGTTCCCAAGGCCTCAAAAATTAAAATTTGCTTAGGCGTATTGGAAATATGGTCTTCTCCCCGAATTACATGACTAATAGCCATTTCACAGTCATCCACCACTACCGCAAAGTTATAAAGAGGGATCTTTAGATCTTTAGCCAAACTTAAATCCCCTACTACTTTCTGCTCAAATTCAATTAACCCGCGCACGGAATCTTGGAAACTAATAACTCTGGTAGAATTTTCATCAACTGACAAACGAATAATCTGCTTTTCTTTTCCGGTTGGCTCTTGATATTTATGCCCGCAAATATGCCTCGGTGCCTCCTTTTTTTTCATCTGTTCCTTTTTTTCTTCTTCTAACTCCTCAATGGTGTGATAGCACCAAAAGGCCTTTTTCTCATCTAAAAGTTTTTGAAGATATTTTTCATAATGGATCGATCTTTCACTGGAGCGGTAAAATTCATCCCACTTCAATCCAAGCCATTCTAGACCGGCCATAATGTTTTTCTCATATTCCGGTTTTGATCTCTCTTTGTCCGTATCTTCGATGCGCAAAATAAATTCTCCGCCATGATGGCGGGCAAAAAGAAAATTATACAGAGCCGACTGGGCTGTCCCCACATGCAGATTCCCCGTCGGCGAAGGCGCCACCCTTACTCTAATTTTTTGCTTATAGACTTTGGTCATAGGGTAATTTTAATTTTAACACAAAAAAGTTAATTAAAAAGTGATTTTATGCTATGTTTTGATTAATTACAACACTTTTCCATGTATATCATTGAGGTAATTCCACTCGCCGCGATTCAACGAGGGCAAAAACGTATTTTGAGCTTTTATCATGCCGAAAATCTTCCCGCCGGAAGTTTGGTTGAGGTAACACTTAAAGCTAAAAAAACAAAAGCCGTTGTTATAAATTCCCAAAGCATAAAATATCTCAAGGTCCGTCTCAAAAAAGAAGCCGATTTTGAATTAAAGCCGATTAACAAGGTCCTGGATAAAAAAGATTCCCAAGAACCATTTGACCTCGCCCTTTTGTTTCCCCCGCCTAAAGTATATCCGGAGAAAAAAGAAAAAAGAGGACCCCGAACCATCGAAGACGAGCTATGGGGCAGGGAAAGCAGTAAAAAAATCTTGGAGAATTACATGGAGAGATTGGTGGAAAGAAAAGCGGTTACCAAAGCCAAAAATTATATGCAAGAAACGGCTGAGGAGTACCTGAAATATATCGACTGGGAAAATGATACCTTTGAAGAAGATATGCGGCTGTTTTGGATATCGGCCTCTAATTACTACAAGAACCATACTCATCACCACTTTGTGCAAATCTTGGAGTGGATTAAGAAAAAGGATTCCCTAAACCCGAAACAAGTGGCCAAACTTTTCAATAAGGAATAAATGGGGTATACTATGGTAACTTCGTGCCTCCTGCTCTTTCATGTCGTTCCGCCACTTCCTGCGAGTGGCTCCACTCGCGCTGAAGCTATGGATTCAGAAAAGCAGACTTTTCTGTCCAGCTCGCCTTGTTTTCATCTTATTCGAAACGAATGGGCTGAAAAGCAAGGCTCGCGAGCAATCCACAGCTTCAGAGCGTCCCTCAAGAGCAGGTGGCACTTCATTACTAAATATCATGGATATTGTTAAAGAACCCAATAAAATACTGCATCAAAAGCTGGCAGAAGTGCCGGAAATTTCTGATGAGATTAAATCGCTAATCGAAGAAATGAGAAAGAAAATGGTGGAAGCGGAAGGAGTGGGCTTGGCGGCCAATCAAGTTGGAGAAAATTTACAGATTTTTATAATAGATAAAAACCTAGCCGAAGAAAATAAAGTTCCTGATGCTTTTATCAATCCGGAAATCAGTGAGTACTCCCGAGAACAAGATCAACTGGAAGAGGGTTGCCTATCGATTCCGGAATATTTCGTAGCTGTGCCAAGATCGAAAAAAATTAAAATTAAAGCTCTAGATGAAAACGGAAAAAAAATCCGTTTTAAAGCGAAAGGTTTCTTGGCCAGAGTTTTACAGCATGAAACCGACCATTTAAATGGACTTTTAATTAAAGACCGGATTAAATAAATGAAAATAATCTTCTTTGGATCTTTTCAATATGCCGTTCCGGCACTGGAGGCGCTTATTAAAAATGGCTTCGAAATCTTAGCGGTGGTAACTAATCCGGATTCTCTCCAAGGAAGAAAAAAAGAATTAGTTGCCAGTCCCGTTAAAATCGCCGCCCAAGAGGCAGGATTAAAAACTTTTCAACCAAAAACTCTGAAAGTCAAATCCGGCATATCACCCACTCTCGACCCTCGACTCCTCGCTCGGGAGTTTTCGAGTGGGTATATGCCGGATTTGCTTAGAAGTTTAAACCCTAACTTGGGAATCGTTGTGGCTTATAGTAAGATAATTCCTAAAGAAATTTTGGAATTATTCCCCAAGGGCGTTCTCAATATCCATCCATCTTTCCTTCCTGCCTATCGCGGCCCATCTCCTGTTCAGACGGCTATTTTAAATGGAGAAACAGAGACCGGAGCAACTATTATGCAAGTCGATAAAGAAGTAGATCATGGGCCGATCTTAGCTCAAATCAAATATCAAATACCACCTGGTGCCTATTACCAACAGGTTACCCAAGAATTATTCCAACTAGGCGCAAAGCTTTTGGTTAAAACTATTCCTGACTGGCTAGCCGGAAATATCACTCCCCAGCCCCAAGACCATTCCCAAGCCACCTTTACTAAAAAGTTTTCCTGGCAAGATGGAAGAATTGATTGGAGCCAGCCGGCCGAAAAAATATACAACCAAATCCGCGCCTTTAACCCGGAGCCGGGAACTTGGACTATGCTTAATGGAAAAATTTTAAAAATATTGAAAGCTTCTCTTTCAAAAGGTTCGACCTTGGATCTTCAAAAAGGTCGACCCTTGATCTTGGAAGAAGTCCAACCAGAAGGAAAGAAAGCTATGCCTTTCCAGGACTTTCTCCATGGTGTCGGTAAAAAAGAACTTAAATTTGAGTAACACTTTGCATTTTAGTAAAATTGTGTTTTAATAAAGGCATGTTTGAAGAACATAAAAAAGGGATTATGGATAAGATTTTGGAAGTGAAGGACTTGGCTGTTTCGTTTGATTATTTCAATGTTTTTCAAAATGTTTCCTTTGACTTACACAGAGGAGAAGTGATGGCCATAGTCGGTCCCAACGGCTCTGGCAAAACCGTACTTTTCCGAGCTCTTTTAAAATTAATCCGTTCTCAAGGCACCATTAACTGGTCTAAAGGAACTAAAATCGGCTACGTCCCGCAAAAACTTTTTGTGGACAGCCAGTTTCCGGTCAGCGTCGGTGATTTCTTCCGATTCAAAACAAAGTCAGAAGAAGCCATCACGGAAGCGCTGAACTCCGTAGGAATGACTGGGGATTTCGATCATCTTAAACATCATCTCTTGAATAAAAAAATGGGAACACTTTCGGGGGGACAGCTTCAGAGAGTCCTAATCGCCTGGAGCATCATCAATAAGCCGGATATTTTACTTTTCGATGAGCCGACTTCCGGCATTGATATCGGCGGAGAGGAAACAATTTATAATCTCCTCCACAAACTGCAAACCAGTTCGCATCTGGCCATCATTTTGATTTCCCACGATTTAAATATAGTTTACAAATATGCCGACACAGTTTTATGTCTAAATAAAGAAGCAATTTGCTACGGCCCCCCACATGAAGTTCTGAATACCGCCAATTTGAGTCAGCTCTACGGCGGAGAAACTAAATTCTACGAGCATAAACATGGAAACTAGCACCCTAACTTTAAGCGTGATCGTTGGCGGATTTATCGGATTGGCCTCCGGCTATTTGGGTTCGCTGATGGTTTTAAGAAAAATGGCTTTGGTGGGAGACGCTCTAACCCATGTGGCCTTGCCAGGATTAGCTATTGGGCTTTTGTTCGGTTTCAATCCGTTCTTTGGAGCTTTCAGCGCCTTGCTTTTGGCAATCGTCCTAATCTGGTTAATTGAAAACCGCACCAAATTATCCACCGAAACATTAGTAGGCATCTTTTTTGCCACCAGCTTATCGATCGGTTTACTGATCACTCCCGAACCGGAACTGCTTGAGGCCCTTTTCGGAGATATCTCCAAAACCGTCTTGTCTGAAGCCATCATGGCCTCCATTCTTTCCATCGTGGCTATTATGGCCGTTCATAAAATATATAATTCTCTGGTTTTGGGAACCATGTCCAACGATCTGGCCAGTTCGGTCGGCATCCGCACCAAAAAAATTGATTTTATTTTTCTGCTGATTGTCGCCTTAATCGTCGCTCTGGGCATCAAAATCGTCGGCTCTCTTTTGATGGGATCGCTGGTGATTATACCCGCTGCGGCCGCTAAAAACCTGGCCAGGAATCTTTCTTCTTACGCTGGTTTAAGTGCCCTCTTCGGCTTAGCCAGCGCCATCGGAGGAATCTACCTCTCGTCCCTTCTCAACTTCTCCCCCGGCCCCATTGTCGTCCTCTCCAGCGCTGCCATCTTCTTCATCTCTCTGATCTTCAAAAAGAGCTAGCTTTATTTATTAAAAACAAAACCGGTGTACAAAACACCGGATTTTTTATGCCGAAACTGGTTGAGTTTCAACAAAAGACTCGTCTGGAGCAAAAGTCCAAGAGAGATAATGGGCTTTGGGTGGATATGAGGCATCACTTACCGCCACCAATTCTCCTTCACTATTTAAAAGCGAAGGGGCCCAAGGGATAATGGAAGTTCCTTTGTCTCTGTATTGGGTTAAAAACCTATTGGCCACCTCGATGGCTTTTTCATTGTTTTCCTCTTCGAATTCGAGAACTTCTGGCTCATCACCAAAATCCACCTCTCCATCTATTCCACACATAAGCAAATACCTTAGTCGGTATGTTTTCATTTATCACCTCTTTTGAAATTAAAACAACTACTATTAGGATATGATTTTTTAACTCTAATGTACAATTTAGCGCAGTCCCCATTCATTTTTTTCAAATATGACTAAGCAGGTAAAGCGGAGGGGTACCTTGTCTTCTGAGGCGCTTGAGACTGTGGATTGCATGGTTGGGATGAAGTATAATTTTTCTTCACTTCAGACCAAATCCACAGGCTCAAGCGAGCGCAGATTCTCGCTGGGAATCTAGCGTCCGAAGAAGACAGGGTACCCCGAAGCGATCTTTTGCCTGCGAAGACATCTTGTAAAAAGTGGGTGGGGACGAAGCTAAGATATTGCCAAAATCAAAAACTTTGATAAAATAACAACAATATGGCGTTAGGAATGAATGATTTACGACCAGGCGTCTTTTTTATTTACGAGGGGCAACCCTACGTGGTTTTGGAAACCCATCATCTCAAGATGCAACAACGCCGGCCGACCTTGCAGACCAAGTTCAAAAACATGCTCAACGGAAAAACATATGAGCGGAACTTCCAGCAATCTGACGTTTTCGAGGAAGCCGACATCGTCCGGCAGAATGTTAAATTTTTGTACAATCATCGCGACGAATATTGGTTCTCTGATGAAAAAGACGCCGGCAAAAGATTTAAACTTGATCAAGAGATCATCGGAGACGCCGTTAAATTTTTAAAAGCCAATACGGTCTTAAGCGCTATTTTATTCAACCAGAAAATTATTAATGTGGAACTGCCAGTTAAAATGGATTTCAAAGTAGTAGAGGCCCCTCCAGCTATCCGAGGCGATACCGCCCAGGGCGGAATAAAACAGGTCAAAATCGAGACCGGCGCCGTCATCAATGTCCCCCTCTTTATTAATGAAGGAGACATTATTCGCCTCAATACCCAATCTGGGGACTACGTCGAAAGAGTAGATAAGAAATAATCTCGTTATTATATTTTTTTTCGCCTAAGAAACAACAAAGCCACCAAAGGCGCTAGAGCCCAAATAAATTGAGCTAGCGGTATGGCAAGATATTTCTTTATCAGCGGAGAAGAATTTATAATCGAACTGTCAAAAGGCGCGTAGGCCGCAACAATAGAAATCCACAATATTCCCTGTAGAATACTCAAAAAAAGAATCGTCATTGGTGGCGATTCCTGCAAAGACATTTTCGGTCGCAGGATGGAACGATTTAGAATTAAAAGCGTAATGATAAAGAACACGATAAAAATCAACAAACGGCTCCAAAACATAGCCGGCAATTTAAGAAAATCGCCAAGAACTCCCGCGATCGCCGGCTGGTAGATAAATAATAATTCCAAAAAAGCGGCAATATAAGTAGCCACTAAAGCCAGGACGATTCTTGTTTTCCCAAAACTCAAAGCAACTAAAAAAATTATTAAAAGAAAAAATAAAAAAACGGATCCAAAACCTAGCGGGAAATTTAAGAAAATCGCCATGAAATCCCGCGATCGCCGGCTGGTTGATAAATAATAATTCCAAAAAAGCGGCA
>JAUYPS010000016.1 GCA_030695705.1 bacterium
ACTTTCTTTTCGACATTTTTGTACCTCAAAATTGTTAAAGAAAAGTATGGTATTAAATACCACAAAAGTCTAATCTTTGCAAGGTTCGTGTAAGCGCTTTATTAGCGTGCGTACGAAGCGAAATAAAGATTGATATTTTAGTTAGCGGTGAGTTAAATGGTTATTTCATTTTTCATTTTCTCAAATTTGATGTCTCCGATGCCGTTTACCTCTTTGATTTCTTCAATCGTTTGGAAAGGGCCGTTAGTTTGCCGGTAGTCAATAATCCGTTGGGCGATAACCGGACCGACTCCGGTGATTTTTTCCAGCTCTTGTTTGTCGGCGGTGTTGATATTTATTTTGGCCGATTGTTGAAATTGTTTGGGTGTCGGAGTAGGCGTGGGAGTGAAAAAGGGTGTTGTTGAGATAGTGGGGACGGGTGTTGTTGTAGGCGTGGAAGATAAGGTTGGAAGCGGAATAGCGGTCGGAGTAGATGTTGGAGTTTGCGAAGGTAAAGGTGTTGCAGTAGTAGGCGAACCAATCTTTGGTTTTGGAGCGTAGGTTTTTGATGGGGAAGTAGTGGGCGTGTCTATCTTTTCAGTGATGCTAGCTGATTGCTGTTCTGGTTTTTGATTTGAAGAAAACAAAAACAAGCCACCGATTGTAGCCAGTCCGGTGAAAGTAATGATAATAAGTTTTGAATTCAATTAATTAATTTAAATCTCGAAGCCATAGTACCTCTGAGGACGCTCAAAGCTGCGAGCGGCATGGTTTGTCAACGACCCTAAGTTCTGACGAAGGGTTCTTGACAACGCGAGCAACTTTGCGCGATGAGAAAACCTCGCAGGGGTTTTCGAAGGTCCGAAGAGGAAGTATGGCGGAGAGAGGGAGTTAAATCAAAGACCCTTGCGCGCTTTTACTAAACTTTAACCCAAGGTGCTTGGCTCCCTCCTCGGTAATCACTCTGCCCCTGGTTGTTCTGGCCAAAAAGCCGATCTGCATCAGATACGGTTCGTAGACGTCTTCAATAGTAGCTTCTTCTTCGGCAATGGCGGCGGCAATTGTTTTCAAACCAACCGGCCCACCATTAAAATTATTGGCGATGGTGGTAAGAATCCTCTTGTCGGTACCTTCCAGTCCCAGATGATCGATTTCTAGCATCTCCAGGGCTTGCCTAGCTGAATCAGCGGTAATAATTTCTTTGTTATGGTGTTGAGCGAAATCCCGAGATCTCTTAAGCAGTTTATTAGCGATACGTGGAGTGAAGCGAGAAGCGGCGGCGATGACCGAAAGAGCTTCCGGTTCGGTCTTTACATTTAACAAAGAGGCTGAGCGGGAGATGATTTTTTCTATTTCTTTTTGCTGATAGAAGTCCAATTTAAAATTTACTCCGAAACGCGAACGGAAAGGATTGGAGAGCAGGGAGATTCTGGTGGTAGCGGCGATGAGAGTAAATTTCGGAAGTTGGATTTGAAGGGTCTTGGCGGAATTGCCTTTTCCGATGATAATATCCAGGTTGTAATTTTCCATGGCCGGGTAAAGCGTCTCTTCCACCAGCTTATTCAGACGGTGAACCTCGTCAATGAAAAGAAAATCCCCTTCGTTTAATCCGGTTAGAATAGAACCTAAATCGCCGGCTTTTTCCAAAGCGGCTCCCGAGGTAATGCGCAAACTGGAATTCATCTGGCGGGAGATGATGTAGGCGAGGGTGGTCTTTCCTAAACCGGAGGGGCCGTGGATGAGGATATGCTCTAGCGGTTCTTTCCTTTTTTTGGCCGCTCCGATTAGAACAGCCAGATTCTTTTTGGCTTTCTCTTGTCCGACGTATTCTTCAAAAGTGGTGGGCCGGAGAGCTAAATCGAGAAACCCTTCATCTTCCGAATTGGTTTTTATTAATTTTTTGTCCTCCATAAGGTGGGATTGACAATCACTTAAAATTCATATAAAATAACACATAACAGCAGTTTTTGAGTTCTACATAAAAGGTCTAATCTGTAGGCAAATAAATCCTTTTTCACCACTGCGATTTATTGGGTTAATTTAACGACGTGTACCCTGGTTCCGACTGGGATATTACTCAGGATTATCCTGTCCCGGCATATCTAATATCTGGGTTTTGCCTACAGGTTAGACCTTTTATTTTCAAGAACTATCCGAGCACCCTTAGCACTTCTTCTAAAGAGGTGCTTCCTTCTAAGACCTTCAAATAACCGTCTTGCAACATGGTCACCATGCCTTTTTTCATGGCAGCTTCTCGCATTTCCGAAACGGCGGGGGATTTTAATATCAGGTTTTCCATCTCATCATCAACTTCGAATATTTCAAATACACCTATTCTTCCGCGGTAACCGGTAAAGTTACATTCGGCACATTGACCCGGGGAGAATATCTCGGTTGGTGAGTGTATTGCTGGTTTGCCAATTTCCATGACCTTTTTCATTAATTCGGATTCTTCCTCGGTTAATGCTCTTTTCTTCTTGCACTCTTTACACAATTGGCGAACCAATCTTTGGGCCATAACAGCATTAAGAGCAGGGGCGATTGATACAGGTTTTACTCCCAGATCAATCAAACGGGGAATAGCGCCGGCGGCATCGTTGGTATGCAAGGTCGAGAAAACCAAGTGGCCGGTCAAAGCGGCTTGCATGGCAATTTCGGCTGTTTCTCCATCGCGAATTTCTCCTATCAGAATAACGTCGGGATCTTGCCGGACAATAGCCCGGAGGCCTCCGGCAAAGGTGTATCCTTTGGCAGGATCAACCTGGGTTTGGGAAATCCCATCGATATGGTACTCCACCGGATCTTCAATAGTAATAATCTTCAGCCCCGGTTCATTGACTTGATTGATGAAAGCATACAAAGTGGTAGTTTTCCCTGAACCGGTCGGGCCGGTGGTCAAAATAGCTCCCGTTGTTTTTTGCAATAAATTTTTAATTAACTTCAAATTAGTTTCAGACAACCCCAGGTCCTCGATTTTTTGTTTAATTTCTTCCGGGTCCAAAATTCTCATCACCACATTTTCACCATACGATCCCGGTAAAACCGAGGTTCTAATCTCTATAACTTTTTCAAGGTAATTTACCGTGAAGCGGCCGTCTTGCGGGGCGTTATGGATGTTTAGTTTTAAACCGGAATTAATTTTTATCCGGGATAGCACTTTCTGATAATTTTCCGGATCAATTTCTACTACATCGCTTAGTACCCCGTCCATTCGATAACGGAGGCGGACGGTTTTCTCCTCCGGTTCCAAATGAATATCGGAAGCCCCTATTTTAATCGCTCCGGCCATAACTATCTCCAACACGTTGGTGGCGGAGAGTCCGGCCAGTTTTTCTTTTAAATCGGCGATGTTTTTAATTTCTTTCTGTACTTCGGAGAGCATCTCTTCATCAATAGAGACAGTGCCAAGCTGTTCTTCTGATGGCTGAGGAAGTTCCTTATATTTTTGCCACAACTTCTGGATTCCCAAAGAGGAGACGATGCTGACAGTTAGTAGGAACCCTTTGGCGGACAGGTGGTCAATATGTTTTTTAACCAGAGGATCAGCCGGGTCTACCACTACCATTCTTAATTTTTTTCCATCTCTGGAGATAACGCCGATACGGCCGGCGCGAGAATCGTCTTCGCTAATTAAAGCGAGCGCCTCCGGCTCGATAGGATTGATAGCGATGTTTATATATGAAAGCTTGTTGGCTTTGGCGAGATCTTTGGCTTGCTGTTCGATTCTTTCTTTTTCAATTTCACTCAATTTTTCTTCAAGCTCTTGGGGAAGTGTTGGGGAAGATGGCATAGAATAATTATAGCAGTTTAGGGATTTAAGTTTTGCACAATGGGCTAACTGCGCTTACACTAGCGAACCACAAATTATAAGCAATAGAATTTCTGTGGATAACCGTTCCGCCCCGCTTACTTCTTTTTAAAGATGTTCTCGCAGGCAAATAATGACTCGATTTCTTCATCAAGCCGACAAAAATTCAGTACCCCTCCAAGAGTCGGACCCAATTTTATGTTACCGGCTTGATTTCAGAAATCTTCGTTTATTTGCACTGCTCGGCCATATTTTAAAAAAAGTAAGCGGGGCTTCACTTACTTTTCTCCGATACGAATTCAAAGAGGCGGCAGAACTACGCTTGTCTTGATAAGTACCTTACTAAGTGCTATCTTTTTTCAAACTGTTTTTAAAAAAGGAGATTTGCTGTGTCAGCAAAAAAGCAGGCTTCAGTGATTGAGTACGAATACTCTGAGAAAAGGAATCCTAAAAGAGCTCTCCTGATTGAAGTTGCTATTAACGAAAGTTTATTAGTCGTAAAACATCTGGAGGAAGTTTACTTTGTCCATATTATAGGGGAAAAGTTGGGAGGAGGGCATAAATTGGGATACTATGTTACTCCTAGTGCTGTACCGCTACCGGAGACCAAAGAGAGTTATAAGGTCATTAAAAAGATAGATGTTGATGGGGAAATTGTGGAGGGGGCTCTTCTTTTGGCCAAGAATCAGGCATGGTTCAGCCAGGCCAGAAGGTATTTTGATAAACTCAGATGGCTTGACAAATAGGTTCGGTTCGAATAGAATTAGTATATTGGAGTCCACTTAAAGTGGGCTTTTGTTTTTAAATAAAGAGTAATTAACCTATAATAAAAAGCGTTATGCTAGACACAAAAGAGTTTTTATCGGCGATTAAGCAGATTGCCGAAGAGAAAGGTATTCCTCTCGAAAAGATCATCGAGACAATTCAGTTGGCCATTGCCGCTGCCTATAAAAGAGAGTATGGCGAAAAGGGGCAAATTATCAGAGCCAAGTTAAACCCGGAAGACGGGGATATTAAGTTGACTCAAATTAAGTATGTGGTGGAAGGAGCGGATGAGGAGGGGTATTTAACCGGACCGCTTCCCCAGAGGTTGGAGGAAGACAGAGAATTTATTGGTAGACGTGAAAGAGAGGAAACTCAACAGCAACCTGAAACTGAGGGAGAGGGGGAAGAACTTAAAATGAAATACAGCCCGGAAAAGCACGTTCTTTTATCCGAGGCCAGAGAGATTGATCCAAAACTTAAAGTGGGAGATGAGTTGATTACTCCTTTGGAGACGAAAACGGATTTCGGAAGAATTGCCGCGCAAACGGCCAAGCAGGTTATCATTCAAAAATTGCGTGAAGTTGAACGTGAAGTGATTTTTGATGAGTTTAAAAAGAAGGAAGGAGAAGTAATCAGCGGAGTAGTTCAGCGTCGAGAGGGACCGATGGTTTTTGTAGATCTTGGAAAAACCAACGGGCTTTTGATTCCGGTGGAACAGCTTTTTACCGATAATTACAAAATCGGCCAGCGTTTTAGATTTTTTATTTTGAAAGTGGAAGAAACTAACCGTGGGCCGGTGGTACTTTTGTCGCGCACTCATCCAAGATTGATTTATAAATTATTCGAATTCGAAGTGCCGGAAATTGAAACAGGCAGTGTGGAAATAAAAGGAATTGCCAGAGAGGCCGGATCCCGTTCTAAGATTGCCGTATTTTCTAAAGAAGAAGGCGTTGATCCGATCGGATCATTGGTGGGCCAAAAGGGGGTTCGGGTGCAGACGGTCATTAATGAGCTTTCCGGAGAAAAGATAGATATTATTGAATGGAGTGATAATTCGGTGGAGTTTATTGGTAATGCTCTTTCACCGGCCAAGGTTTCAGCGGTGAAAATTTTAGATGAACATCGTCAACATGCTTTAGCTGAAGTTAAAGAAGATCAGTTTTCTTTGGCTATCGGCAAGAAAGGTCAAAATGTGCGCTTGGCGGCTAAGTTGACCGGCTGGAAAATAGATGTTCGTTCGCCTAAAGAGGAAATTTCTTCAGAACAAGTGGAAGCGCCGGCAGAAGCAGTAACCGAAGCCGAAGTTAAAGCGGATTAAGCAAAAAGTTTTGCTTAATCCCCGGATTTTAGCCCGAGCTCCGTCGAGGGCGTAAAAAAATTCGGAAAACCTATTTATGCTAACCAAACTTAAACCAATTGCCAACTCGCAAACTGAATTGGAGGTAGAACTCAATAAAGAAGAGCTACGGGTGTACTTAGAAAAAGCCAGCGAGAATCTTTCGCGAGCTATTAGTATTTCTGGTTTTCGTCCCGGTAAAGTTCCTTTTGAGGTTTTAAGAAAAGAAATCGGTGATAAGAAAATCTTAGAAGAGGCCTTAGAAATGGCAGTGGTCAGCAGTTTAGCCAAGGCAGCGGAAAAGGAGAAATTGGAAGTGATGACTTCTTCCGAGTTAAAGATCACCGAGAATACGGCGGATTTATTGCGATACTCCGTAAAATTGATGCTTTACCCGGAGGTGAAGTTGGGCGGTTACAAGAACTTGAAGACAGAAAAGAAAGAAGTAAAAGTTGAAGATAAAGAAATAGAAGAAGCCATTCAGTATATTTTAAAATCTCGGGCAACTTACCAGGATTTTGATGGTTCGGCTGAAACCGGGCATCATCTTGAAATTGATTTCGAAGTCAGTACCGGAGGCCAGCCGGTTGAAGGAGGAAAAAGCGAGAATCACCCTTTTGTTTTAGGAAAAGGTAATTTTATTCCCGGTTTTGAGGAACAGTTAAAAGGATTAAAAAAGGGAGAGGTAAAAGAGTTTTCTCTGCAAGCACCGAGGGACTATTATCAGAAAAGTTTGTCCGGAAAAAAGCTCGACTTTAAAATAACCATTAAGTCAGTAAAAACGGTCTTGGTTCCAGAGATGAACGATGATTTTATAAAAGGACTAGGACACTTCGGTTCGCAAGAGGAACTAAAGAAAAATATTGCTGAAGGAATCAAAGGCGAAAAAGAGCAAAAGGAAAACGAACGGCTGAGAATGGAAATTTTGGAAAAGATCGATGCTGGCTCAAAAATAGAGGTGCCGGAAAAAATGATTGAGCAACAGCTTGATGCACTTATCGCTAACTTTGACCAAAATCTTCATGCGCAAGGAATGGAGCTTAGTTTATATCTGGCCCACCTAAAAAAGAGCCAGGATGATTTAAGAAAAGAGTGGCGAGGACAAGCCGAAAAGCAAATCCGTCAAAGTTTGATTATGCGGGAAGTGGGACGTCAGGAAAAAATCCAAGTCAGCGAGCAGGAAATTGAAGAAGCGGCAGCTGGTTTGTTAATGCGTTATGCTGGTCAAGGACAAGATCAGTCCAAGGTGGACATTGAAGATGTGAAGCAAAGGGCGGGAGAGGCAATTTTTCGGGAGAAAATATTTAAGTTTTTGAAGGAAAAGAATACTTAGTGTTATACTTGTACAGTGTTTACTTCTGCGAGATATTCATTTTGGTTTTTAAAGATTGGCTTAGCGGCAGTTTTTATCTGGTTCGGAATTGATAAATTTATCCATCCGTCTTACTGGATCAATGCCTGGGTTCCGGCCGGCTTTTTAACTTTTTTGGCCCGCTTTAACATCGATGGCCAACAGTTTATCTTCTTAATGGCCATTTTTGAAATGCTGGTAGGGATCAGTTTGCTAACCGGAATCTTAGTAAAAACGTTTTCTTTTCTGTCTATTCTTTTTTTGGTCTCCGTTTTTTTTACCGCCCCTCTTAATGAGGTTATTATCCGGGACATCGGTTTAATTGGAGGATTTCTGGCGATTCTTTTCTGGCCGAACCGAAGACACTCTCTTTGACCGGATAGTGAATTTGTTGTAGAGTAAAAATTCCCGAAAGGGAATTTTATTATGTCTCAAAAGTCAAACAAATCAGCCATACACCCACTCGAAAACTCCCGAGGAGATTCTAGTCGGGCTAAAGCACCGACTAAGAAACTTCTCCTTACAGCGAAGAGTCGAGGGTCGAGAGTGGGTCGTATGACTGATTTGTCAATAATCTATCTTGATTACGCAGCCAGTACCCCGGTAGATAAGAGAGTGAATGAACTTATGGCGGATATTTCTGTTCGGCATTTTGGCAACGCCTCTTCTGTCCATAGTTTTGGTTTGGAAGCTAAAAGTATTTTGGAGGAAGCCCGCGAAAAAATTGCCGGATTGTTATCCGTTAAATCGGATGAAATAATTTTTACCAGTTCCGGAACAGAGTCGGTTAATCTGGCTATTTTTGGCATTGCCCATGCCTACCAGTCACATGGGAAACATATCGTTACTTCTAAAATTGAACATCTTTCAGTTTTGAATACTTGTCGGCAGTTGGAAAAAGAGGGATTCAAGATTGATTATGTTCCGGTAGAGAAAAATGGAATCGTCGATCCGGTAAAAATAATTAAAACTGTTAGACCAGACACGGTTCTTGTTTCGGTACAGTATGCCAACAACGAAATCGGCACCATTCAGCCAATTAGAGAAATTGCTAAAAAATTAAAGATGGCTGATTTGTCCGTTCCTGTTTTCCATACTGATGCTTGTCAGGCGGCGGGATTTTTGAATATCAGGCCGGAAATATTGGGTGTAGATATGCTTTCTTTCAACGGCTCAAAGATATACGGTCCGAAGGGGATCGGTGTTTTATTTAAGAAAAGTAAAATTCAGCTGGAGCCGATGTTTTATGGCGGTTCTCAAGAGAGAGGACTAAGAGCGGGAACAGAGAATATTGCTTTGACGGCCGGGATAGCTTTTGCTTTGGAGTTAGTAGAGAAAAACAAAGGAAAAGAAGCAAAGCGTTTGGCTGGTTTACGCGACTGGCTGATTGAAAAAATTCAGAAGGAAATTCCGGAAACAAAGCTAAACGGCGATGCTCAAAAGCGGTTGTCTAATAACATAAATATTTCTTTCAAAGATATCGATGGAGAAATACTGATGTTGGGTTTGAACCGGCAAGGTTTTGCCATTTCTACCGGCTCGGCTTGTACCATTTCAGAAACGGGCCCTTCGCATGTAATCTCCGCTTTAGGAGCTACTAAGGGTTGGGGTAATTTGAGGATAACTCTGGGTCGAGGAACCACCCATAAAGATCTGGAGAAGTTTTTGGAAGTGCTAAAAAAAGAAGTGGAAAGACGGAGAAAAATTACTTAGTCCGCCCGGCAGGACTCGAACCTGCGACATTGGACTTAAGAGGTCCCTGCTCTACCAACTGAGCTACGGGCGGATTTTTAAATTTTAGTGTCCCTGGAGGGAATTGAACCCCCACTTTTTGCTTCGAAGGCAAATGTGATATCCGTTTCACCACAGGGACATTTGTGGATTAATAAGTTCTAATTTAACCAAATTTTGGAGTAAAAATCAACCGACAGAAAACATAAACCGCGCCATTCCGGCGCGGTTTATGTTTTGTCTGCTTTCCTAAAAATTAGGAAACAATCTCAATTTTGATTTTTCGGACACCCCACTCTTTAGCTTCTGCTCTGGTGGAGAACCATAAGTCGATTCTGTAATCGTATCTTTTATTCATGCGGTCTTCGATGACGAATACTTTATCGCCGAAAATCTCAGGGATTTTGATGATCGTACCTAACGGCAAGAAGTTGGCAGCGACCACACCATCACGCACATGAGT
>JAUYPS010000019.1 GCA_030695705.1 bacterium
AGGAAACTTCGCTCATTGCGGGCTGTGGATTCGGAAACCGACCCCGCTGACTGCTTTATATCTTATTCGAAGACGAATGGGCTATAAAGCAGTCAGCTCTGCAATCCACAGCCCGCAGTGCCTTCAAAAGCAATGGGGACTAGACTCAAAACTAATTGCAAAGAAAAAGCCGATCCTTCGATCGGCTACGGTTCTGCTCCCGCGCGGCTCTCCATTGATTTTACAGATCAACGGGGACAAAGAACTGGTTCCCCTTGTTATTATGCCCTGGGAAATTTTTTGGGCAACCCGGATGGGCGGTAATGTTGGCTCCCCCTCCCCTTACTCTGGTCCGGCCATAAGCTTCTCCAGCGTTTGGTGCCACGCCTTGGCCCAGACAACACCGTCCTTTCCTCCGGTCGTTTCATTGTAGGGGTACTTCTTTTTCCCCTCCTCGCTGTTGAGAAACTTGTCAGAAAGTTCCTCGAAGGTTTCGGCATCCACTCTGGTAATGACATTGCCGTTATCGAGCAACACCTTAGCGTCGCCGACCGAGAAAGTCCCCTCCCAAGTGAAACAGTCAAGTGCTGCCGAAGCCGGATGGGCGTGATGACTCATGTCAGTAATCACCGCCACCAGCTTGACTCCCTTAGAAAGAGCCAGGAAAGCGATGGTCGTACCAAGACCCATCTCCTGGCCAGCGAGACGCATTCCGGCACCGCCCATGGCCTGCTTGGAAGCAGGGACCATCAGGTCAGTCAGAACGACGTCGAAGTCTGGAACCGGAGTGGCTTTCTTATGAAATTCCGTCCTCTGGTTCAGATAGCTCTCCCGCCGTTCTTTGCTGACTTCTTGAGAATAAGCGTTGAATCCTTCAGGCCACCCAGCTTCGACCAACAATCTCTTCGCCAAGTCCTCGTCGATTTCTGGATCCAAAACCGCTTGCGCCTCATCGTATGTGCTCACGATTGTTAAGTCGTGGCCCTTGAGCAAAGCGGCGGCCGATTTCCGATGCAATTCGCTGTCATCAAATACTAAAATTTTCATCACTCTCTCCTTGTTTTTAAGACTTCAGACCGTCCTTACATTGTAACATAAACCGAGCACCTAAGTCAAGGTCAAAAAGTGCTAGAGACGAAGCTTTTTGACTATAATTCCAATCCAGAATAAAATACGACCATTATGCCCGAGTTACCGGAGGTGGAGACAATTAGGAGGGATTTGGAGGGGAAGATTGTGCGCAAGAAGATTGCGAGTGTTGATGTCCGGGCGAAAAAGATTGTTAAGACCAATCTGAAAGAGTTTTTGGGGGTTTTGAAAGGGAATCAATTTTCTAAAATTGATCGGCGGGGAAAGTTGTTGATTTTTAGATTAAAGAGAGATGACAAGTTTTTGCTGGTGCATTTAAAAATGACCGGCCAGTTTATTTACCGGTATGATCACAAAACCACCAGTGGTGAGCATAGTCGAACCATTGCTGGAGGACATAATCTGCCCAAAAATATCGGGGAATTACCAAACAAATTCACGCATCTTATTTTTTCTTTTGCCGATAAATCAAAACTTTTTTACAACGATATGCGCAAATTCGGATTTATGAAAATCGTAGATGAGGAAGAAAAAGAAAAAGTATTGTCTGACAGTTATGGCATCGACGCCATGGACGAGAAGTTTACCTTGGCGGTTTTTAAAAAGATTTTAGAAAAGAAAAAAGGAGCGATTGTCAAAGCAGTCCTTTTGGATCAGGTGTCTGTTGCCGGCATAGGCAATATTTATGCAGATGAGATTTTGTATGACTCTCGGATTATGCCAAATCGGAAAATCGTTACCCTAAAATCAGACGAAATTAAAAAACTGTATCAGAGCATTAAGAAAGTTCTAAAACATGCCATTAGGCACAAAGGTACAACCTTCGGCACTCAACTGGAAGGGCACTATGTTGATTCGGAGGGACGAAAAGGCAATTACCTGGATTTTTTAAAAGTTTATCAAAGAGAAGGGGAGAAATGTATCGGCTGTCCAAGTGGGGTGATTCAGAAAAAGAATGTGGCCGGCCGGGGAACGAGATTTTGCACCGCTTGCCAGAAATAAGGTCTTTAGTTAGAGTATTAGCACATGAACCTGCTCGACGATTTTTACGTTAATCTTACCAAAAAAGAAAGGCGGGAATTCCGCCGGAAGGAAAAAGAAGATGCTCTGGCGGCTATTAAGCGCAATAGAATTTTGCGTCGGGTATTTTTTTGGACTATTACGGCCGTGCTGCTCTTAAGCAGTGGATGGCTGCTTTTAAAGTTTGGCACTTGACGTATGTTACTTTTTTGTTAATATAAGCCAATCAGCCGTAGAAAGTGGGCTTGTCGCAGATTCTCAGATTCTGCGCGTTATAAGCTCCCACTTGAGGATGATACTCTAACCCCAAAGAGGGTTTTTGGTCGATCTACGGTAAGTAGATTTTTTTATTTTATGAAAACTAAAGCGCAGAAAAAAGAAACAGTTAAAGAGTTATCCAAAAAAATTCCGGAGGCGGAGATGGTTATCTTTACTTCCTACAGTCATGCGGGAGAAAAAGGGCTGTCGGTGGCCAAAATGAGAGAACTTAAAAAATCTCTTCGCGAACTAGGCGCCGAATACGTGGTAGCCAAAAAGAATTTGATCAGAATCGCCACAGAACAAGTCCACCTTGGTAAGGTGGTAGATGTAAATAGTTTTGAAGGTTCTTTGGGAGTAGTAGTCGGTCCCAAAGAAAGCGATAGCGCGGCTTTATCAAAAAACGTTTATGATTTTTCTAAGTCCAATCCGGTTTTTAAGGTCTTCGGAGCAATTTTGGAACAAAAGTACCTTAATGCCGATAGCTTTAACGAATTAGCCAAATTGCCTTCCAGAGAAGTTATGCTGGGTAGGGTAGTTGGTATGATGCAGTATCCGTTAACCGGAATGATGAATGTTTTGCAAGGGAATATCAGGAGTTTGCTAGTCATACTTTCGAATTTAAAAAAGTAATAAAAATTAACTAACCAAAAAATATTATGTCAAAAGAAGAAATTATTAAAGCGGTAGAATCAATGACCGTTCTGGAATTATCCGAATTGGTCAAAGCTCTGGAGGAAAAATTCGGCGTCTCTGCGGCCAGTTTTGCCGCTTCAGCCGCTGCGGCCAGCGGGGCAGGAGCAGCCGTTGTGGAGGAGAAAGATAGCTTTGACGTTATCTTAAAAGAAGCTGGAGCTAACAAGATCCAGGTAATCAAAGCGGTTAAGGACTTGACCGGAAAGGGCTTGAAAGATGCTAAGGACTTAGTAGACGGAGCGCCTAAAGTCGTCAAAGAAGGAGTCAAGAAAGAAGAAGCAGAAACGATAAAGAAACAGCTCGAAGAAGCTGGAGCCACAGTCGAACTCAAGTAAGAAATCTAAAAAACACCCCGGACCGGGGTGTTTTTTAGATTGGATTTAGTTTAGGTCTATCTTCCAGATTTTGTTATCTCCGGAGGAGAGATAGAGGGCCTGGTCTCCAAGGGCGAAGTCGGTGAATTTATCCAAAGGAGAAACTTTGTAAGTCATGACTAGAGAGCCGGTGGTTTTGTCGAAAACGCGGATTTTTTTGTTTGGGTAGTCAGCTACAAAAAGATAGGGGGAGTCCTTGCCGATAATAAGTTTGGACTCTGGAGAAATTTTGGTAGCTAGCTTAATCCGGCTTTCTTCTTTTGCTTTGAAATACTTGGCGACGGTACCGTCTGAATTAAGAACATAAATATTTCCATCTACGGCTATATTTTGTGGCTCGGAATCGGTTAGGCCTCCCATCCAAAGCGTTTTAGATGTTCCACCGGTTAGGGCATCGGTGTATTTATAGATAGCCCTTTCTTCCAAAGTATAGAGGTTGCCGGCGTAGATGGCCATGTCCTTGGCTACGGTGCTACTTAGCAGTCCGGGAAGGGCTGATGTCTCGGTCTGACTCTCTCCGGTTATTTTGAAAACTTTTTTATCCAAATTTACAGCCAGTAATTCACCGGATTCTGAAATTAAAATTTTATTGATAACATTGCTATCATCCTGAAAAGAAGAAAAAATCACCGGCTGTTTGGCGCTAACCAAGTCCAACCGATCTAAAAGAGAGTTTATTTTTCCTTTAACGTTATCTATTTTTTTGTTGGTTTCTTTGAGGCCGGAGAGAGAGGATAATGATAGGCCAAGCAATTCTCTGGCCGCATCAGGTTCGTTTTGAGTGATTTTTATTTCAGCCAGTTTGATGTTGTCTTGCGCGAAACTTAAAGCAGAGGACTCTTGGCTATTTTTAAAGAATAAGGATTTGGCTCCAAGAAATCCGCCAAGAAGAAGTATTATTACCAAAGCGATGGCTTTCCACGAACGGCCGGTATTAACTCTTCGAAGAGTCCGGCGGGGGATTAGTTTTTCTTTTATTTTTTCCAAGATGTTACCTCTTTTGACGGCAGAGACGTCGGCAGTGGATACAATTTTAGCCGGTTCCGGTTCCACTGATTCAAGATGTTCCGGATCTTTTATGTCTCGGACAGGACTCGGAATAAAATTAGGAGTTGAAGCAGAACTTTTTGCTGTAATTGCATAGGCGCTGCGGATCGGAACTCCCACTTCTTTGACTTTTTTAATTTCAATGTGAAAACCACAGCAGCTGAAGTTTTTGGCTGTTTTACTAATGGAAGCTATGCTGGCCAAGAAATTTTCCTGGTCTTTTTCAACTAAAGAAAGTTTGATGGACTTTTCTCTGGCGGAAAGAGGCCTGGTGGGGTAGAGAGCGAATAGTTTGTCTCCTTCCTGTATTTTACCGGAGATGACGTTGGAAAATTTCTTTTCCTCGGTGGCTTCTCTTTGGAAGAGGTCGACGTTGTTCAGGATATCGATGATCTCTCCGGAGCGAGCCAGCAAGATTTTCAGTTTACCAAGCTTGGCAATGTGGATATTTTCCCCGGCTACGGCCACTAACCCAAGGTTCAGCTGGAATTCTTTATTCTCGAAAAAATCTTCCAAGACATCATTTAGTTTTTTGAGGGTGTGGTCGAATGCTTTTTTGGGATTGTCTTCGATTTCTCCGTTTTCGGAGTAGTATTCTCTTTTGGCCAAGGAAGAAACAAGATTTAAGACATAAGCCATATTTTCTTCCCCATGCTTGAGCTGGCCGATAATGTAGAGATGGCCGAGGTGCTTGTCTTTTTCATCACGCGGGCCATAGGCGAAGCTGTCAGAAAAGGTATTTGGTTCAGCAGAACGATAGCTTATTTCTTTTGAAAATGGTTTGAGAAATATTTTTTCCACAGCGTCGAAGGTTAAATGTTTGAAAAGTTTATAACTTATGATAGATTAACTTCATTATATTTCTAAATAATCCACATGTCAAAAAGAATTCTTGAAACACTTTTCGATTCGCGGGCCAGAGTTCGTCTTTTGAGGTTTTTATTCCGTAATTATCCGCAAAACTTTACGATTAAAGAACTGGTGGACCGGTTACAGGAGGACCGTCCGACGGTCAAAAAAGAAATCGACAGATTTACTGAAATAAAGTTACTGGTCAATATTAAAACAAAAAATGGTCATGGTCAGGAGGGCTATGTTCTTAACAGTGAATTTCAATTTATTCAGGAACTACGGGATTTAATTTTGAAGTCCTCTCCGGCCGAAAAAGAAGAAATTACTTCTCGTTTAAATAAAATCGGCCGGATCAAACTGGCAATTGTGGCCGGCTCTTTTCTCGATTGGGAAAATCCCCAGAATACCTCCACTGATTTGCTGGTGGTTACCGATGATTTAGACCGGCGCAAATTCGGCAACTTTCTTAAATATCTTGAAGCGGAAACGGGGGGAGAGGTTCGTTTTGTGGTGATGGAAAAAGACGAGTTTGCTTATCGTCTTTCCATGTTTGATCGTTTTGTACGGGTGCTCCTGGAAGGTCCGCATGAGAAGTTGATTAATAGGTTGGGAGTTTAGCAACGGCTCAATTTGTTGAGCCGTTGAAATTGGACGCTTAGTTCAGTGGTAGAACGTTCGATTCACATTCGAAAGGTCGCTGGTTCGATCCCAGCAGCGTCCACCAAAGTTTGACGCAACTCGAAACTAATGGTATTTTATGGCCAAATTCCAGATCGTTTAAAAAGGAAATGCACAGATGGGTAATGATAAAAAAAGAAGTGCCATGACAGAGCAGGTGCGCAAGCTTGGCCAGGGGGTGGTCTTAGCCGAAGAAGTAAGAAATCAAAAATCAGCCGATAATCTTTTTGCCGGGATTTTTAGCGGTCGTCCTTCTTTGTTGGACAAAGTATTTACGGAATGGCCGAAGCCAACAGATGAAGAGGTGCGAAAGCGGAACCGCTTGGTTATCCAGTTAAGCGGTTTTTTACAAAAGAGTGTTGATCCCTATCTTATTGATAGCGACAGTAGCATTCCATGGTCAATTTTTCAGGCCATGTCCGCCCTGGGTCTTTATGGCATTAAAGTCCCGGAAAAATGGGGAGGCCACGGTCTTTCCCAAACGAGCTATGCCGAGGTTTTATCAATGGCGGCCAGCTGGTGCAGTGCGATTGTCATTGTTTTGTCAGCGGATAATACCATCGGTTGTAAATTTCCGGTCATGTATTATGGGACGGATAAACAGAAGGATCTCCTTTTGCCGGAGTTAGTTAAATGGCCGACTGGGTTTTGTTTAACGGAAGAAGACGCCGGTTCGGATGCTTCTCACATCAAAACCTATGCAGTTAGAGTAAAAGATACTAATAATAGGACTACCGGGTATGAGTTGACGGGACAAAAGTGGTATACGACTAACGGTATTTTTCACGATAAACAATGTTTGGCAAAATATCTGGCGGTGGTGGCCAGAATTGTCAGTTATCCAGAGGAGTTAGATGATAAGGGTTACAAAGAATGTTTTGGGCTGTTTATCGTGCCGACTGGTTTCAAAGGGGTTGAGATCGGTTGCCGAAATTCTTTCATCGGAATGCGGGGTATTCATAACTCCAATCCCAGATTCGAAAAAGTTTTTGTTCCTGTCTTCAACTTGATCGGAGAAAAAAGATCGGACTGGGAAAAACAATACGGCTGGGGAGAAAGAGAGGGGAGCGGTTTAAAAATTGCTTTCGAGTCACTCAACACCGGAAGGATCGCTATTGCTAATGGTTGTATCGGAGTGTCCAAGCAGGCCTTGCATCTTTCCAGATGGTGGGCGAAAAAACGCAACCAGCTGGGGGGACCGTTATGCGACAAAGAGCTGGTCCGTGATAAATTACTTTTTGGCGCTTCCAACATTTTGGCCATGGAGGCCATGGCGCAATACGCCAGTCAGGCCTTTGACAATGGTCAGGATGTGCGTCTGGAAGCGGCGGCGGTTAAAACCTTTGCTTCCGAAAAGTCCTGGCAGATTGTAGACAATATGATGCAGACCAGGGGCGGTCGAGGTTATGAGACCTGGCAGTCGCTTTCTAAAAGAGAACTAACTCCTCCCGATGATATTATTTGGACCGGTTCTAGGCCGAATAAAATTTTTGAGGGATCTAACGAAGTGATGGTCCAGTTTATCTTTAGAGAAGGAGCCGACAAATTTATTAAAACCGGTTTGCCGCTAGTATCAAAAGAAAGTTCGATGAGGGAAAAGGTCTTGGCTGTCTTGGCCATGGCCAAGCATTATTTGGGTACATTCGTTCCCAACATACCGCCCAAAGAAAATATTCAAATTCTAGAAGATTGGCTTTGGTTCTTAGAGACGAGGTCTCGGAAACTGGCCCGAAAAATTATTACCAAGTCGGCCCGGTACCGGCAAAAGATGCCTCTCAAACAACTAACAATGGATCGTTTTTCTCGCATTGCCATTAATCTTGGGGCGATGGCGATGTGTTACTCTTATGCCCAGCAACTCGATAAAGATAATCCGGGAAAATATATTCAGCTGGCGGATGTTTTCTGCCGGGCTACTGCTACAGAAATCGACAGGTTGTTTGAGGACTTGGATAATAATCAAGATGAACGGAGATTCCATATTTCCAAGCAACTTCTGAATGGCGATTTCGACAAATTTTTGTTAAAGGGCATAATTCCCATCACCGAAGAGCATATGCGAGGACCAAAGTAAAAATCTAACTGCCAAATGGCGGTTTTTTTATTAACGAATACCGGAACCCGGAACCTTCGACGCTGAGTTATGCACATTGCATTGTTATTTTAGGGTGGTATATTGTAAGAGTATAGTGTTAGAAAGTGGAGCAAAGTGTTAATAACCATCCCAATATGTGGATAACTTCCTTCCCAGGTTGGACCTGGGATGTGGATAACTATGCTAGTTGGAGAATATACCCACACAATTGATCCCAAGAAAAGATTGGCTATTCCGGCCAAATTGAGAAAAGAACTGGGGAATAAGATGGTTTTGACCAAAGGACTGGATGGCTGCTTGTTTTTGTTCTCTTTAAAAGAGTTCAGCATATTCGCCGAAAAGATTGGACAGCTTTCCTTCGTCCAGAAAGATATCCGGGAATTTAAGAGATTGTTTTTATCGGGAGCGGCGGAAGTAGGCACGGATCAACTGGGTAGAATTTTAATTCCTGATTATCTGAAGGAATATGCCAAATTGGGCAAGCAGATTGTTATCGCCGGATTATTTAATCGTTTGGAAGTATGGGATTTTGAAAAATGGGAATTGCATAAAAAAGAATTGGAAAGTCAGGCCGATAAAATTGCCGAGAAATTAGGAGAACTGGGAGTAATTTAAAGAGGGATCTTATAAAAATGCATAAACCGGTACTTTTGGAAGAGGTGCTTGAATACTTGAATCCCCAGCCGGGGCAGAAATTTATTGATGCGACGATCAATGGAGGAGGTCATGGCCTAGCTATGGCGGAAAGAATAAGACCGGAAGGAAAGCTTTTGGGAATTGAGTGGGATAAAGAAATTTTTGAAAATTTAAAAAAGAGAGTTAGCAGTGACGAAAATATTATTTTAGTAAATGACAGTTACGTTAATTTAAAAAAAGTTGCTGAGGAAAAAGCATTTGGAAAAGCGGACGGAATTTTGTTTGATTTAGGGATTTCTTCCTGGCATTTGGAAAGCGGAAGGGGATTCAGTTTTCAGAAGGATGAGATTCTGGACATGCGGTTTAGTCCGGATTTGACCGTTTCTGCTTTGGAGGTAGTTAATACTTGGTCAGCCGAAGATTTGGAAAGAATTATCAGAGAATATGGAGAAGAAAGTTTTGCCAGGGTCATAGTGAGGGAAATAGTTGAACAAAGAAAGTCGGGGATTATCAGGACAACCGGCCAGCTGGCGGAAACAATTAAAAAAGCGGTTCCGGAGTGGTACGTCAGAGGGCGTTTGCATCCGGCCACCAAGACATTTCAGGCCTTAAGAATGGCAGTCAATCGGGAACTGGAAAATATTGAGAAAGGAATTCTGGCGGCATTGGAAGTATTGAAGAAAGATGGACGACTGGCCATAATTTCTTTTCAGGGTTTAGAAGATAAAATAATTAAAAAAGTTTGTTTGGAAGAGAAGCGCAAAGGAACAATAAGGGTTATTACAAAAAATGTAATTAGACCGGGCCGGGAGGAGGTTAAAGATAATCCTCGGGCCAGAAGCGCGAAATTAAGAGTTTATGAAAAAAATTAATCTGATTTTAATAATTCTGATAGGTGTCCTGGGGGTTTGGTATGCTCTCTGGACCAATTTTATTATTTCCGGCCGTTATCAGGAGGGCCCGCTTGAAGACCGGCTTTCTGTTTTGATGGAGGAGAATAATTTACTCTTGTCTGAAAAGTCCAGTTCAGCTAATCTGGGTGCATTGTTGGTTTTTAGCAAGCAAGCCGGATTAGTGGAGCAAAAAAATATTGAGTACCTCTTTGACCGGCGCAGCGTGGCCGGAGCTCTCCTCAATTCGACTCAATAATAATGATCTCCCGTTGGAGAATTAATTTGTCCGTTTTAATTTTGTTCGGGGCGGCAGGCCTTATTTTTTATCGTCTTTTTTATTTAACTTACCTTCAGCATGATGCTCTGACAAAAATTGCCGAGGGGCAGTATCAAAACCAGCAGGAAAGTTCATCCAGACGGGGAAGCGTTTTTATTCAGGATTTAAGTTCCGGTGAAAAACATTTGGTTTCTTTGCAAAAGTCCTTTCCTTATACTTATTCAAAAAAAGATGGTCAGTTTAAAATAGTAGATAAAAATCCGCCGGCTGAAGAGCTGGAGCGTATTCGCCAGCTTAACGACAAAGAAATAAATATTGGCTACGAGGATAGGAGATATTATTCAGAGGGGTCTTTTTTGGGGCAGGTTTTGGGGTTTCTTGGATATGAAGGTGACCGGCGAGTGGGACAGTACGGTTTAGAAGCATATTACGACGAGGTGTTTCGGAACGAAGGGGATCTTGTTTTGACTATTGAAAAAAACATTCAAACATTTGCCGAACAGGAGTTAAGTTACTTGATGAATAAGTGGAGTCCGTCTTCCGGAACGATAATTGTCCAGGATCCTCAGACCGGCGCCATTTTGGCCATGGCCGGCTCGCCCAGTTTTGATCCAAGTAACTATAGCCGGTATCCACTGGGGAACTTTGTAAATAAAGCGGTTCAGGAGGCCTTTGAGCCGGGTTCTTCGTTTAAGCCGATTACGATGAGCGGAGCGATTGATCAGAAAAAAGTTACTCCGGAGACGACCTATTTTGATACCGGAGAAGTTGAACTGGCCGGCTACAAAATTAAAAACTTCAATGAAAAAAGCTTTGGCACGCAGACCATGAAAGAGGTGCTGGAGAAGTCGTTAAATTTGGGGGCGATGTTTGCGCAAAAACAATTAGGCGACGACAACTTTTTGAACTATGTGATTAACTTTGGCTTTGGACAGCAGTCCGGCATTGATTTGGCGGGGGAGGCGGCGGGAGATATTTCTAACTTATATTCCCGGATAAAAATTAACTTTGCTACGGCTTCTTTTGGGCAAGGTATTTCTGTGACCCCTATTCAGCTTATTAACGCTTACTCGGCCATTGCTAACGGGGGCAAACTGATGCGGCCGTATGTGGTTAAAGAGGTTATTGGAGCCAATGGCGAAAAGAGAGAAACACGGCCGGAGATAATCGGGACGCCGATTTCCGAAAAGACCTCTGCTCAAATGAAAGCAATGCTGGTAGGAGTGGTGGAAAATGGGTTTGATAAGGCGTCCGTTAAGGGCTACGATGTAGCGGGGAAGACCGGAACGGCGCAGGTGGCTTCCAAGACAGGGGGATATGGAGACGACTTTATTCATAACATTGTTGGATTTGCTCCAGCTTTTTCTCCACGTTTTGTAGTTTTAATTAAAATAGAGAAACCACAGGGGATCAGATTTGCTTCGGATAGCTTATCGGCTTCTTTGGGAAAAATGACCAGATTTTTGTTAAACTACTTCCAGATACCGCCGACTAGATGAAATTAATCTTACAAAAAATATTAACAGTCCTGGCGAAGGCCTATTTGGCTAAATACAAGCCAAAGATTGTGGCAGTGACGGGGAATGCCGGGAAAACTTCGACCAAGGAGGCGATTGCCGCTGTTTTGAGAGTGGAAAAGAAAATAAGAATGAGCGGGGGAAATTTGAATAACGAGCTAGGGGTGCCTTTGGCGATTATCGGGGACTTTACGGAGGAATATTATGAAAAAGGAGGGAGTATGGGTTTTTGGTTGAAGGTCTTATTTAAAGCAAAATGGGGATTGTTATTTGGTCAAGATTATCCGGAGATTCTGGTTTTGGAATATGGGGCGGATAGGCCGGGAGATATTTCTAAATTGGCTAAAAATTTTAAACCC
>JAUYPS010000029.1 GCA_030695705.1 bacterium
CTCGATTTTTTTAATCCACTTTTCTCTTTTATCCAAGTCCGGACCGGGAGACACTTTTATGTCCCCGGAATTTCAAAAAACTCTAACTGGTAATATGCATCAATACAACCCTGAAACCCATGATCTTAATTTTACAGCCAAATTCATCGAACTAAACAAACAGATGTATCTGTCTAATCAAAGAATCACCGCCACCCATCCTTACAGCAGTAAATGGTACAGCTGGCCGTTTCTTTCCCGCTCGGTATTTTTCTGGCAAGATACCGCCGGTCCCCGACCGGAAAAAATATATTTATTGGGCAATCCTTTTGTCTGGTGGGCCGGTTCGGCAGCCCTGATTCTTCTTTTGATTTATTCCTTTAAAAAACTGCTGAAGAAAAAACTTCCCAATCTTACCGAAAATTTTATCTTACTCGGATTTTTCATCAACCTTCTTCCTTTTATAGGCATTGGACGGGTGATGTTTTTATATCACTATTTTCCCTCTTTGATTTTTACTATTTTAGCCCTGGCTTATCTGACGGACAAGGCCAATAAAAAAAGCGTCTTCGTTTTTTTGACCATAATTTCCATTGCTGGCTTTTTGTACTTCAGTCCCCTCACCTACGGCCTGCCTATTTCTCCTCAAGCCGAAAGATATTTATTCTGGTTCTCAAACTGGAGATAATTTAAATAATCAACTGGTGATTTTTTCTATCTCATCCAAGATTTCTCTGCAGAGTTCCGTTCGTTGTTCATTCCATGCTTGCTCGTAAGCTGCTTCTAAAGATTCTAAAGAGGCCTCTTTGTATCCCGACATCAAATAAACTTTGGCGCGTTTCCTGTCCAAGTTAATACGATCCTCATGGGTTTTGACTTTCTCTTCTTGTTGTTTAGTCCAGTCTTGTAGCAGTTTAAAAACCTCCGGCTTCTCAACGCCCAATTTAAGAGCATCTATAATTTGCTCGTCAGTAATTTCTTTCTTTTCCGGTAGGGGTAGCTGTTCTTTCATTTCTAAAGTTTAATCTGAGAAACTTTTTTATAAAGCTCCTCGGCAACCGACCAATTAAAGTTTTTCCAAAAGTCCTCTATATATTTTTTACGATCCGAGCCATAATCAATAAAATAAGCGTGCTCGTAGACATCCAGCACGATAACCGGCAAGCAGCCCCAAACTCCGCCCTGGTTATGAGCATCGGCATTGTACTGTTTCAATTTCCCGGCTTTGGTGTCCCAGGCCAAAACGGACCATCCTCTGGCCGCCATAGCGCAAGCGGAAAACCACTTGATTCCCTCTTCCACGGATTCCCACTTTTCTTCAAATGCTTTGGATAATTCCGGCGCTTTTTTCCAATCGCCGTCTCCGCCTAAAACATCGAAATACCACTCATGCAGGTAGACTCCGTTAACGGCAAAAGTTTCTTCGGCCTTTAAAGCCCGCAGTTCGCTGTTAGTGGCATTGCCCTCATATTCGCCGGATTTCGCCAAAGCAACCAGTTTTTCCGAGATCTCCCCGGCCTTCTTTACATATCCGGCATAAAGTTTGTCATGATGTATTTCCAAAGTTTTTTTGGAAATACCAACCAACTCTTTTTCGAATGGCAATGGTTTTGGTTCCATACTATTATTTAATAGGCGGAGCAGATACTGCCCTCTGAAGACGCTAAGGATGGGGATTGCATGGTTGGGATGAAGTATAATTAATCTTTCTTTACTTCAGACCAAATCCCCAGACGCCGCGAGCGAACGGAGACGCTGGCGAAGTGAGCGTACTGAAGAGGGCGGTATCTGCGAAGCCTCTCGAGATTATATTCCCAACAATTCATTAATTTTACCTTTATTAAATCCAATGACGATTTTTCCGTCAATCTTAATTACCGGTACCCCCATTTGGCCCGTTTCCGTAATCATCTCTTGTCTTTTCTGCGCATCCCGCATGACATCATACTCTTGATAAGCCAAATCCTTGCTCTTAAAATACTCCTTGGCCATGTGGCAGTAAGCACAGGACGGCGTGGTATAGATTTCAATTTTTGCTTGAGTTGCTTGGGTCATGAGAGTTTAATTATACATCGAAAGCCAACCGATGCAAATTAATTGCAAAAGCGGGTATTTTAATGTATAATTTTGACAATTGTTTTTTAACATTCACCCTGTTAAATGCTGCTTTGCAGCAATTTGCTTTGCAAATTATTTAACAGGGTAAAGGAGAACTCTTGATGAAACTGGTTCTGCTTTTGCTGGCTTTCCAGTTAAGTCCCCCTGCGGAAACCCAAAAATACCGAGAGATAGATGCGGTTTTAAACAAGTCCTACAACCATTCCCGAGTACTCTCCGCCGATAAAGAAGCGGAATCCATGGCCTGGACACTCCTGGGAAAATATCCCAATGATCCCTATGTTTACAATTTGTGGGCCTCCCTAGAGTGGCTCTTAATTGGCCGGGAGTTGGACTTAAAGGCAGACGAACAAAAAGATATCGCTCAAATAAAAGGATACGAGGAACGGGCCAAACGTTACCGAGATACGGTAAATAAAGGTTTGGCTTTGACGGAAAATACCAGTGACGAAAGAACGCTTTTTTTACGAGCTGCCCTGAAATTCGACCACGCCAAGTTTTCAGCCCGTTATGAGAGCCGTTTTTCAGGGTTGAGAAAAGCCGACCAAGAAGCGGCGGAAGGAATCGGGATTCTAAGAGAAATGATCAAAAAAAAACCCAGCTTTTGCTCTGCTTATCTTTTTTTGGGAGGCAACCGCCTCCAGCTATCTCTAAAAACAAATGCTCTGGAAAAACTGCTGGCCTGGAAAATTTCAAAAGTTTATAACGAACTTTATTACATAGACAGTGACGTCTTTAACGATCAAAAATCCGTCGAGTGGCTGGAAATAAGCTACCGATGCCGCTATTCCCAGCCCTGGATGAAAAAGGGCTGGCTAGAAGCAAATTTTCTTTTGGCGGGCGCCTATAGGGACTACGGAAAAAAGACCGGCACAAGAGACGAAATGCCTATTCTAAAAAAAGAAGTTCCCCTTTTGGAACACTTGGCCAATATGTTTCCTCAAAATCAAGACATTGCGGCAATACTAGAAACAAGAAAGCTTCGGCTTACAATTCTGGAAAATTATTTTTCTAAGAAGTAACTTAAACGCCTTAAACGGCGTTTTGTTTTTTGACAAAAAGTGAAAAAATAACCATAATTAATAACTAAAAATGTTCAGAATAATTAAAAAAGACCAAAACTCTTGGGCTCGAACCGGTGTAATAGAAACAGCTCACGGAATAATTGAGACGCCGGCTTATGCCATGGTGGGAACTCACGGACAGATAAAGTGTTTGCCCGGTGAAAAAATCCCCTCCACCAAAACACAGCTCATCATGACTAATACCTACCACCTCTGGCAGGGATTTGGGGGTGAGAAAGGAGAAATAAAAAACTTACCGACAGTTCAAAGCTTTTTCGGAAATAATACGCCGACCATTACTGACAGCGGGGGGTTCCAGGTTTTCAGTTTAGGTTTCAGACGAGAGCATAAAATCGGAAAAATCGCCGGAACTGCTCCACAGGATCCTGCTGTTTTTAGGCCGGAAAAAAATTTAGTAAGAATTACAGAAGAAGGCGCTTTTTTTGGAGATCAATTTCTCGGTCCGGAACTATCCATAAAAATACAAGAAAAACTGGGAGCCGACTTAATTTTAGCTTTTGATGAATGCACCTCTCCCTTGCATGATTATCAATACAATAAAGAGGCCATGGAAAGAACCCGCCAGTGGGCAAAAGTTTGCTTAGAAACAAAAACATTAAATAATCAGCTGCTCTATGGAATTGTGCAAGGAGGAGGTTTTGAGAATCTTAGAGAAGAAAGCGCTAAATTTATAAACTCGCTGCCTTTTCAAGGCGTTGCTATCGGGGGAACTTTTGAAAAATCAGAAAACGGCTCTTTTAGCGTCTTGCGGTGGACAATACCCCACCTTGAGGAGAACAAACCCAGACACTTTCTTGGCATCGGCCTAATTGGAGATGTTTTTGAAAGCGTGGAGTTAGGAATCGATACTTTTGACTGCGTCATTCCCACTCGCGAAGCGAGACATGGTGGAATCTGGACTAAGCAAGGCCGGTTAGATATCACCAAAGCAATTTATCAGAGCGATGAGTCCAAACTGGAAAAAGATTGTTTGTGTCCGGCGTGCCAAACCATAACAAAAGCAGGACTCCACCAGCAATTCAAAACAAAAAACCAAAAAGCCGGAGAAAATGCTACCATCCACAATGTTTATTTCTTCAATAACTTAATGACCGAAATCAGAGAGGCAATAAAAAACAACCGCCTACAAGAGTTGAAAAAAGAATATCTGAGTTAGTGCTCCGTCCCCATTGCTTTTTCCGGACGCTCGTTTCCCCAGCGAGGAAACTTCGCTCATTGCGGGCTGTGGATTCGGAAACCGACCCCGCTGACTGCTTTATATCTTATTCGAAGACGAATGGGCTATAAAGCAGTCAGCTCTGC
>JAUYPS010000045.1 GCA_030695705.1 bacterium
ACATCTTGTGCTCCTGAACGAACGGTGCCCACATCGTCCAACGATGGACGGTGTGGTCCTCCGGTTGTAGTGAACAATTGGAATTGGAACCATATCGGGAACCATGGTTCCAATGAAGAAGATCATCACCGACGTTTTCGGCGTCATGAAGAACCCGAAGATGACCGAGGACGTCGTCCATCTTCGACTCCAGGGTCGCAAGCCAACGAGACACGGCGGCATGTGGTACCGCCGTCGAATCCAAAACAACCAACGCCCTCCGCTAAGCCGGCGGGATTCGTTGATGACTTGCCATAATTGAAGGGAGAAAAAATGTCGCGAATTTTTCTGGCTTTAGTATCCCTCGCGGCGATAACTATCCTGTCTATCCTACTGGTCCGCGCTTCGGATCAGCGGGATAGCGGAGTAGATGACGCCATCGCTCGCGCGGAAAAAATTCTTGGTCTGGCTAACACCCAGACCGACCGCACCATCGCGGCGGCCCGCCAACTGGCGGACCGCCCGCAACCTCGCCCCGTTCCTGCTCCTTCCATCGCGCCATCGTTCACCATTCGGGTGGCGGTGGATCCTCCTCCGGTCACGGTGGTGGTTCAGCAACCACCTCCCGTCCGCAACAGCGAGGATCAGTTTAAGGACTGGCTTCGCTCCCGAGGTATCTGGTGAATGCCAGATGCCTCTCCCTCCAAAAGGTAACGGCTCAATCCGATTGAGCCGTTACCGCCCCGTCACCAACGGGGATTTTTTTTGCCGTATTTTATAAACCCCATTTCCAATTGGAAATGGGGTTTATAAGTCGTCAGTTATTTGGCTTCTTTACCTCTTTTAAAATCTCGCCAAGTTCCTTTTTAGACTGCGCGCGATTGTAATCTTTTAGGGACTTATGGATCTGTTCCGACTTTATTTTTTGCACCGGCGCCCGCGGTTTGATAATTTTTTTCTTCGGCTTAGCCATTACGTTGACATTATAGCACTAACTCATTGTTTTCTGTAACCATTAATATTTACTATTTTCTGTCAAATATGGCTGAGTAGATAAAGCGGAGAGAGGCCATGCCTTTTGAGGCGCTTGAGACTGTGGATTGCATGGTTTGGACGAAGTATAATTTCTTCACTTCGGACAAAATCCACAGGCTCAAACGAGCTATTATTGAACACAGGGCTTTGCCCGCTGAAGCCAAGCCGTTGGCTTCAGCCTCGCTGGGAATCTAGCGTCCGAAGAAGGCATAGCCTCTCGAAGCGATTTTTTGTCTGCGAAGACATCTTGTAAAAATGTTGGGGATACTTCTTATTAAACACTTTGAATGGTCAAAAGCATCTTATGTTCTTTGGGATCAATAGAGACAATGGCGACACTCATTCTTTCTCCCGGCTGTGGTTGCCATTCCTTGCGATTGCTTAATTCGGAGGCGGGGATTAATCCCATAATATCATCGCTGACTTTTACCAGCAAACCGTAGTTGGTGATTTTAACCAATTCTCCTTCCAAGGTTTGTCCGACTTTGAACTTTTCTTCGATGTTTTCCCAAGGGTCGGCTTTCAATACTTTAAGTGATAGAGAAATGCGGTCGTTTTCAATGTTAATTATTTTAGTCGAAATATTCTGGCCGATAGTGAGGTAATCCCGAGGGTTGTCGATAATTTTCCAGTCGATTTCCGAAATATGAATTAAACCCTCCAGATTTTCGGTGATTTTAACAAAGCCCCCGAAGTCGGTAATTTCCGTGATTGTTCCTTCGACTACGTCGCCGATTTTGTACTTGGCGATTTCCTCACGAAGCTTATCGTTCATGATCGCTCTTTCTGAAACAATCAGTTTGTTTTCCGCTTCGGAAAAATCCAAAATTTTCACGTTAAAACTCTGCCCGCGGAATTTTTGCAAATTTTGCACTATTTTAGTCGTGTCCCCGCCTTCTACTTTAGGATAGTGTTCAGGGGATAACTGCGAAAGCGGTAAAAATCCTTGAATGCCATTGACCTCTACAATCAGACCGCCTTTATTGATATTTAAAATGGTGGTGGAAATAACTTCTCCTTTTTCTTTTCTTTCTCTAACATCTTCCCAGGCGGTTGTCATCTGGGCTTGTTTCAAGGAAAGTTCGCGGTAGCCCTCATCGTTCTCCAATTCCAGGAGAATCACCGAAATAGGATCTCCTTTTTTGAGGGATTTATGCAGAGTGGTGTTGTCGTAAAATTCCGAAGGATAAATAATTCCGGTGCCCAAAAGCCCAAGATCCACTAGAATTCTACTTTTACTGAGGGAAATAACTTCTCCTGCCAAAGCGTCTCCCTTTTTCGGGAGTCCCGTTTCGTACTGCGCCAAAATCTCCTTCATAGATTCGTTTGCTATGGTAGGAGCAGTGTCTGCAGGGTTTGTAGCATTCATCGTAGTTGTTTCCATATAGTGCTGAATACTACATTACTTTTAAGAAAAACACAAATTTTAATGGTCTGTGTTCCAGTACTCGGGCCGTTGAATTTCTTTTATAATTTGATATACTAAGAGTATGACTATTAGCTGGTTTGGACAGAGTTGTTTTAGGTTAGAGGGGAAGGATGCTTCTCTTTTAATCGACCCTTTTTCCAAGGAGATCGGTTTGCGGCCGCCAAAGATTAAAGATCAGATTGTTTTGATTACGCATGAACATTACGATCATAATAACCTCGACGAGGCGGAAAAAGATACTATGGTAATTCGCAATCCGGGAGAGTATGAGGTCAAAGGGATTTTTGTGCAGGGGATTTCCTCTTTTCATGACAAGGTCCAGGGAACAGAACGCGGACCGAATACGATTTATGTGATAAAATGGGAAGACATGACTATCTGCCATCTTGGCGACTTAGGGCAGGAAAAGCTCGAAGATCATCAGGTGGATCTGATCGGAGTGGTGGACATTTTGATTGTTCCGGTGGGGGGCAAGTATACCCTCAACTACAAAGAAGCAGTGGGAGTAATCGGCCAGATTGAGCCGAAAATTATTATCCCCATGCATTACAAAGTTCCGGGATTGAATATAGATATCGAGCCGGCGGACAAATTTGTAAAAGAGATGGGACTGACTCCGGAAACTACCGACAAGTTCAAAATTACAAAAAAATTACTACCACAAGAAGAAACTAAGTTGGTGGTGTTGACGACTTAACTTTTATTGCCGTGAAAAAAAGTTTGTTACAAGAAATTCGCAGCCAGCCGGAGCACATTAGACATATTATGATGTGGTTGTGCGTGGTGACTTCCTTTTCTTTGGTGGCTTTGGTTTGGTTTCGTTCCACCCAGGCCAGATTTGTGGCCATGTTAAATCCAGCCGAACGGTTGGAAGAGCCGGCAGCCGATCGCTTTGCCGATCGGGATTTTCGAAAGCTGGAAGAAGACCGGATTTTGGCATCTAAAGAAGAGTCCCCCTCGCCCTTGGCTTCCATTAGAAATTCTTTTAATCTCTTGCGGGCCAGTCTGGGGGAACTTTTGGGCAGCAGCCAAGAAGAGATTTTGCGATCGGGAGAGAGTCACACTTTGAATAATCCCAGCCTGAATCAAACCAAAGGATTTCCTTTGTCGGGGGACAAATAATCGCTGAACATCGGCCAAATTAAGATGAAAGAAAAATCCAAAAAAAATCTGGAGAAAGAGGCGACCATCATCGGTACGCAGGTACAGGACCGGGAAATTACGCAGGAGATGGAAGAGTCGTATTTGGCTTACGCGATGAGCGTAATTGTTTCGCGTGCTTTGCCTGATGTGCGGGACGGCCTTAAGCCGGTCCACCGGCGGATTTTGCATACGATGAATGAGCTTGGACTTAAACCAAATACAAAGTTTGTAAAATCAGCCAGAATAGTCGGAGAATGTTTTGTACAAAATACTCTGGTCTCAACCTCTAAAGGGCTAAAACCCATCCAAGATATACAAGTGGATGACTTGGTTTTTACACATACCGGATTAAGGTCGGTTACAAATTTGTATGTTATGCCGCCCAAACCCTTGGTCAGGATTTCTCTTTCCAACGGCATTTCTTTGACTTCGACTTTGTCACAAAAGCTGAAAGTTTTTAATAAAGACGGAACATTTAGTTGGAAAAATGCGGAAGATTTAACCAATCAGGACTGGCTAACTTTAAAAACGAGTTATCCTGACGAATTGCCATTGGTCAAACTTTCTGAATTTAATGGAAAACAAAAATATCTAAACCAAAATATCGCTTATATTTTTGGGCTTTTAATTTCTGACGGCTGGATTACCCGTGATTACGGACGAGCTAAACATAGGAGACTAGGTTTTTGCAGTAATGAAATTTCAATCTTGGAGAGGATAGTTTCTTGTTTTAAAAGTGAATTTGAATATGAACCAACCATAACATCCAAGAGTTATACGGTAAAACTAGCCAACGGGCAGATTAAAAATAATCAAATATTTAGGGTAAGAATAAACCGTAAAGGTATAAACGATTTTTTGATTAAAGAATTGGATATTCCGGAAGAATTTAAAGCAAAGTCCAAATTCATACCGGAGAAATTCTTCTCTTCTCCGGCAGAAGTTATTTATAGTCTGATTTCGGGCCTAATGGATGGTGACGGCAGTATTTCCAAAAAAGAAAGGGCTATAATTTATGTCTCCATTTCCGAAAAGTTAATTAATCAGCTTCAAATTTTACTACAGAGTCTTGGAATGTTTAGTCAAAGATATGCTCTTAATAAGACAAAAGAAAATTTACGAACCATTAATATAAATGGAAAAGAAAGAATATTTAAAGAAGGCCATGTTGCTCATACTCTCGAATGGAATGGCTGGGAGGCGTATAAATTAGGGAGCGAACTTAATCTGGCTTCTAAGCGGAAAACAGCACGACTTTTAAAAATTTTAAGCCATAATCCAAACCGAACTTGGTCCGAATTCGGAACCCTTCCTTATGGGAGTGAAATTATTTTTAACGAGCTTTCCAAACTGCATATTGGGAGTGGCTGGTATAAGTCAGTTGACGGACAAAAATTTAGAATGGGAATTCATTATGCGGGAGGAGGAAAGTTAAGATACAGCAATGATTTAACTTCTAAAAATTTGACCTTAAGACAAGTGGAAAAATTTGGAATTTTAAAGAAATTTCAAAAATTAGAATCAAAAATCGGCACATTAATAAGAGAGATTGTGGATAATGATATTAATTTTTTGAAAGTTGCCAAAGTTGAAACGGCTGTGGCTGAAGAAACATATGATATTGAAGTGGCTGGCGACCACGAATTTGTAGCTAACGGGGTTTTGTCTCACAACTGTATGGGAAAATTTCACCCCCATGGCGATGTGGCTATTTACGATTCGTTAGTGAGAATGGTCCAGGATTTTTCTTTAAGATATCCTCTGGTGCGCGGTCAAGGAAATTTTGGCAGCGTCGACGGTGACAGAGCGAGTGCGATGAGATATTCTGAAGCAAAACTAGCTCCAATTGCGGAAGAAATTTTGGCTGACATTGATAAAGATACCGTGGACTTTCGTGACAACTACGACAGTACACAAAAAGAGCCGATAGTTTTGCCGACCAAAATTCCCAGTCTGCTCATCAATGGCTCCATGGGGATTGCCGTCGGTATGGCTACTAACATCCCCCCGCATAATTTGACGGAGGTTTTGGACGGCTTGGTGCATTTAATAGATAATCCCGAAGCGGATGTGGCTGATCTGAATCAATTTGTGAAAGGGCCGGATTTTCCGACCGCCGGAATTATCTACAACGAAAAAGATATTTTAAATGCTTATGCTACCGGCAAGGGGCCGATTATTATGCGGGCCAAAGCCGATATTGTGGAAGGCAAGAAAGGTTTCCAGATCATCGTGTCCGAAATTCCTTATCAGGTGAATAAAGCCGAACTGATTGCCAAAATCGCCGAGCTGGCCATGGGCAAGGAAAGAAAAGTCGACGGCATCAGGGATGTGCGTGATGAATCGGATAGGGAGGGAGTGCGGGTGGTGGTGGATTTAAAACAAGACGCTTTTCCCAAAAAGGTTCTCAATCAGCTTTTCAAATACACGGAACTGCAGAAAACTTTCCACATTAATATGTTGGCGTTAGTGGATGGCATCCAGCCCCAGATTTTGGGCCTCAAGGGAGTGTTGGAGCACTTTATCGAACATCGCCGGGTAGTAGTAATACGACGAGCCAAGTTTGATTTGAAAAAAACCCAAGATCGCGCTCACATTTTGGAGGGCTTGAAAAAAGCGCTTGACCACATTGATGTCATTATTAAATTGATTCGCGCTTCCGCTTCACAGGAAGAAGCCCTCAAAAACTTGATGAAAAAGTTTTCCTTTAGTCAGCTTCAAGCTACGGCTATTTTGGAAATGAAACTGCGCGCTCTGGCCGGACTGGAAAGAAAGAAAGTGGAAGAGGAACTGGCCGAAAAGAAAAAATTGATTGCTGAATTAGAAGCACTTTTGGCTTCGCCCAAGAAAATACTGGCCTTAGTGAAACAAGAACTTTTGGAAGTAAAAGAAAAATATGGAGATGAGCGGCGGACCAAGATAGTCAAATCGGCTTTGAAAGAAGTTGGAGAAGAAGAGTTAATGCCGGAAGAAGATAGTTTATTTATGGTTACTCGGGGAGGATATTTAAAACGCATGGCGCCTGATGTTTTGAAGGTGCAAAAACGTGGAGGCAAGGGATTGATCGGAATCGAAACCAAAGAAGAAGATATTGTCAGCCAATTTTTCATGGCCAACACCCATGACACAATTTTGTTTTTCACCAACTCCGGTCGGGCCTTTCAGGTTAAAGGATATGAAGTGCCTGAATCGAGCCGGACTTCCAAAGGAAAGGCGATAGTTAATTTTCTGAACATTTCTCCGACAGAATCAGTCACGGCCGTAGTGCCGATTGCCAAGGATCGCAAGGGCATGTATCTTTTTATGGCTACCAAAAACGGTGTGGTTAAAAAAGTGGCTCTAACTGACTTTCAGAAGGTGCGCAGTAACGGTCTGGCCGCCATTAAACTTAAGAAAGACGACGAGCTTAAATGGGTGTGGGGTACTTCCGGCAAAGATCAGATAATGATGATTTCTTCGGATGGCAGTTCCATTCGTTTCAAAGAAAGCGATGTTAGGCCGATGGGAAGGGTCGCTTCAGGGGTGATTGGAATGCGTTTAGACAAAGATGCCAAAATTGTGGGCATGGAAGTTGTTTCAGCCGATGTGCCGGAAAAGGACTTTAAACTTTTGGTGGTGATGGACAAGGGCTATGGTAAGCGCACAGATTTGCGCTACTACAAGGTTCAGCATCGCGGAGGCAGGGGAATTATGACGGCTAAAATTACAACAAAAACAGGTCAGATTATCTCCGCCCATTTAGTTAATCCAGAGGACATGGAAATTATCGCTGTTTCTCAAAAGGGCCAGGTGATTCGCACGGAGTTAGGCAGTATTTCCGTGCTTGGCCGGGCTACTCAAGGCGTGCGCATTATGCGTATGTCGACCGGCGACTCCGTGGCCTCAGTAGTGGTGGTGTAGGCTAACGTATCAAAAAAAGTTGACAAAGTATCACAAAAGTGATACTTTGTTGTAAACTGAACCTTAAAATTAAGAAAGGAGTAAGCCATGAATTTGGATAACAAGTTATCAATTTTATCAATTTTGACCTCTTTATTTTTGATTTTCTTGGTCTTATCAGAATACTTCTGGCAAATCGCTTGGCCATGGTATGTTTACTTTGGCCTTACTGTGGGGGTGTTTCTTCAGTTTGTTTTTTCCATGAAAAAAGTGTGGAAGGAGGAATAAATGGCTAAGAATAACTCTTTTAAAATTGCAGAGCAGTTTATTGCTCATCTCCGTCTCCACAGTGGGCGTATCGGAGGCCATATTGCAGTTAATCAAAGTCAGTTGGCTAAAAGTTTTGACTGTGGTACCAGCGCTTTGCGCGCCTGGATTGAGCGTTTGATGGAGGCAAAGATTATCAACCGCTCAAACAGCCCTGGTCCGGATGGGGTTGATTACTGGCTTATCGACGATACCATGCGAGTGCCTGAATGGCGCGATAATTTAGCTCTTGCGTTAAAAATGAATGTGGCCAAAAGTCCACGGTTTAACGTGGGGCAGAGATTTGGTGTGCTTTATAATCTTTTACGGGAGATGAGAAGCGGTCTTGAGTCCGAGTTGGTGGTGCTCAAAGAGGAGGTGGACAAAGGGAGTAAACGCATTAAAGAGCTGGAGGAAGAATTGTCCACAGAACGATTTGAAAGGAACAAAGACGCTATTATAATACGGGAACTGGAGGTGGCCAATCGGGAACTCACGGCCTCTGTAAACTTCTACGAAAAAAAGGCGGCAGCCGAGGTTTAACCTCGGTTTTATTTTGCTTGTTGTTGATTATTTTCTATTTAAGCGGCGTTACTTGTGTTAAAATAAAAACATGCCTGAAATGCCGATTGGTTCCGGTGGTTTTATGAATCCCGAGGTGATCGTGGAAAGTTTTGGTTTACAGCCGGGAATGAAGGTGGCCGATTTTGGTGCGGGCGCCGGTTACTTTACGATTTTAATAGCCAAAAGAGTGGGGGAGAACGGAGTGGTTACGGCGTTGGATATCATGGAAAGCGCTCTGGAAACAGTGCGAGCCAAGGCCTCCGCTTCCGGTTTAAAAAATTTGCAGACGACGCGGGCCGACCTGGAAGTAGTTGGCGGTTCGGCCTTGCCGGATAATTCCCAGAATGTAGTTTTATTGGCCAATATTCTTTTTCAGTCCCCTAAAAAAGTAGAAATTGTTAAAGAGGCCAAGCGGGTTTTAGTTCCTGGCGGATTAGTAATTGTGATTGACTGGAAAAAAGAGGCCAACGGGGGACTCGGGCCGCCGGCGGAGTTAAAAATAGACAAACAGGAATTAATGTCAATGCTGGAAAAAGAAGGATTAATTTTTGTTAATGATATTGACGCCGGTAGTTTTCATTTCGGTTTTATTTTTAAAAAATAGCGACCAGAGGCGCAGGGGAACAGTTTTTGTTTTAATTATTTAAAACAAAAACTTTGTTCACCGGAGCCTTTCGAGATTACTTTGCCTTTAGGAAATAACAAACTTTTTTATATCGCGGGCGGGTTAGTGGTGGGAGTAATTTTGTTAGTGATGATTATTTTCCTTGGCCGGGGCTTTACTCCGCCTGGTGGTAATGAAAGGTCCGACCTGACTTTCTGGGGGGTATTTGATAGTCCGGAAAACTTCCGGGCCAGCATTGACGCTTATCAAAATCAAAATCCAAACATTCGGATTAATTACCGGCAATTTAGTTTTGAGGACTATGAGAAGTCCTTGGTGAATGCCTTTGCTTCCGGCACCGGTCCTGATATTTTTCTAATTCACAATACCTGGCTGCCCAAGCATCAGACCCGGATCGCGCCCTTGCCACAACAAATTCCTGGAGAAGATACTCCCCTCTTTACTTTGAAGGATTTTAAAGACCAATTTGTTGATGTAACAGGAGAAGACTTGCTGGTAAACAGTGAAATTTATGGCTTGCCGATTTATGTGGACACTTTAGGCCTTTATTACAATAAAGATATTTTTAATTCTTTGGGGATTGCTAAGCCGCCGCAGACCTGGAACGAGTTTAATAACACAGTGGAAAAAATTACTACTTCCGATGATAATAACAACATTTCTCGTTCAGGAGCGGCCATCGGCACCGCTCGCAATATCAACCGTTCCACCGATATTCTTTCTCTCCTGATGATTCAAAGCGGAGTGCCGATGGTTAACGATGACTATACCTCCGCTGATCTGTCTAAATATCTGGAAGGACAGGACTTGGCGCATATTGCCTTGGAGTATTATACTGATTTTGCCAATCCGGCTAAACGGGTTTACACCTGGAACAATGCTCAGCATTTTTCTATTGATGCTTTCCAAGAGGGTATTACAGCCATGATGTTTAATTATTCGCATCAGATTCCCCTGCTTCGTTCCAAAGCTCCCCGGCTTAATTTTGGGATAGCATCTATGCCACAGCTAAATCAAGCGCAAAGTGCCAACTACGCCAGTTACTGGGCGCCAACGGTTTCCAAATTTTCTAAAAATTCAACAGCGGCCTGGAGGTTCTTGGTTTACTTGAGTTCTGCTCCGGGTGTAGTGCCTTATATCAACAGCACTAACCATCCGGTGGCCCGACGTGATCTGATCGATCAGCAGACTACTGATCCGGACCTTGGTGTTTTTGCCAAGCAGACCTTAAGCGCTAAATCCTGGTATCAGATAGATAACCTGGCTATTGAAAACATTCTGGCGGATTTAATTGATGATGTTAATTTCGGGCGCCAGTCGATTGCCGAGGCCTTACGCGCGGCGGAAAATAAAATTACGCTGTTAATGCAAAGACAATAGGTATGAAAAACTCAAACCATAATACCTCTTCGGTCGTCAGAAATCCCAACGAGATTTCTGACTCGCGCAAAGTTGCTCGCGTTGTCAAGAGCCCCTCGACAAGCTCGGGGTCGTTGACAAACCGTGCCGCTCGTAGCTTTGAGCGTCCTCAGAGGTACTATGTTTTGAGTTTTATTTTATTAATCTTTGGCATCTTTTTGCTGACCTCTCCGGCGCTGGCCTTAGATCCTCTAGTGCCGGCGTGCGGAAGAACTGATGCAGAGAAACTCTGTACCACCTGTGACTTTTTGGTTGTGGCTAAAAATATCAGCGACTTTATTTTGTTTTATTTAGTGCCGGCCCTTTCGGCTCTGTTTTTTATCTGGGCCGGATTTCTAATTTTGCTCGGTGGGGGTCTTACGGCGCAGGTGGCCAAAGGCCAAAATATTTTTCGGACGACGGTTTATGGTTTGTTAATAATTTTTTTGTCTTGGATGATCGTCAATACGGTTATCCGTACCGTAGCTAGAGACGAAAATATCGCCGAGAACTGGTGGAAGCTGGAATGCCGGGAAACGGTCGGAGGAGCCTTAGTACCCACTGATAAAGCAAGAGTTCCATCCAATGAAGATTTGTCGAGAGGACAGCCGTTGGCGCAAGACCTTTTAAATTTGGGAATAATTTTTGACGCTAATGCCGACTGCGGAGGAAATTTTCATGCCAGAGGAAACATTCAAAGCATCGCTGCTGGCAATTTTCCCGCGGTTTGTTCCAGAGATTGTAAAACCAAGACCCCGGCTTGTTTGGCGGGAGGACAAAATGGTAATATTTCAGTTAACTCGAGGATTTTGGAAGGATTAAAAGGTCTTCATCCAAATTTGAAAAATAAACATGGCGCCAGTTTTATTGTTACTTCTTTTACTACCGGTATTCACTCTCCAAATTCAACACACTATACTGGCGAGGCAGTAGATATTGTGGTTAACTCTGATGATCCGGCTGTTTGGAGAGAGGCGCGGTCTTTTTTAAGAGGTTTTGGCGGCACACCAATTTGCGAACGAAAATCTGATTCCCAAGATGAACCAAATTGTAATTTAAATTTAATCAATCATATCCACTGGACACTACGAAAATGAAAAAATATTTTTTAAAAATTTTTGTATTTGCAATCATAGCATCATTTTTTTTATTTTTAAGCGCTGAAGCGGTCAATGTAAAAAATAGCTGTCAAAATGGGGTTTGCACCAGTACGAGTGACGACTTAGCCAGCGGATCAACGGGGATTGATCTTAATAAAATAGTTAATCTAACCTTTTCTGTTTACAGACAAGCCGAACCGAGTCAGCCACCGATTTGCAACGAAGGGACACAGCTTTTTTACGCTGTCAGGCATGGTATCGGTGGCAGTGCTACCAATTGGGATTATGTTAGGGCCGGTTCGGGAGAAAGCGTTCAATATACTTTTAATTCCGGACCGGATCAGCAAAAAAACCGTTATCAAGGAGTATTTTATTGCTGGTCTTTCCAAGGAACTTCTAGGGCTAATGTGGATAAAGTGATAAATCAGCTTAAAGTTTTTAACCAAGTTTGGTTTACTCCGGAATTTAACATGGCTTCCGGAACAGTATTACCGGTGACCGGGAATACGAAAAAAACGGATACCGGCAGTAAAGACAAATCAACCTCTCTGGAATTTTCTAATCCCCTGGCAGCGGAAACTTTTATTGAACTGCTCCAGAGCATTCAGACATGGCTTTTTAACCTTGCCTTACCAATTGCCGTTATGGTGATTGTTATTTCCGGAATCATGATGATGGCTTCCGGGTCAAAGCCGGAGTGGTTTACCAAAGGCAAGAAAATGCTCTTGTGGGCGGTAGTCGGTTTGGCGGTGATTTTAATCGGAGAAGGATTTTTGAAATTAATCGAAAGCATAATAAACTTAAAGAACCGATGAGAACAAATAATTTTCGAGTAGGTGTGTGGCTGATTTGCTTGATCTTAGTTTTTTCTTTTTTCTTTTTGGTTTTGCCGGTTCAAGCGGCCGAAAACCCTTTGGGTAATTTTCCTGGGGAAGATTTGGAGGCGGGAGATATTACCAAAATCGTGGTTGGTTTAAGCTGTTGGCTGACGCGGGTAGCTTTTACCTTGACTACTATTTTTGTAATCATTGCCGGGTTTCGATTTATGGTAGCGCAGGGAAATTCGGCCAAATACACAGAAGCGGTTAAAAATTTCCAGATGGTCTTGTGGGGGATATTGGTGATCTATGGCGTCTATGTTATAATTGCCACAGTCGCTCACGCGGTGGGGATTGAAAATTTTTCTTTCATTCCTCTAGTGTGTTAAAATTTGGTTAATTAATTTGAATTTATTTTATGAAGGGAGGTGCGTATGAGTAAATATAAAAATATTTTAGTAATGCTGGTTTTTGCAGTTATGTTGGTTATGCCTTTGGTGTCTATGGCTATTACCGCTCCTGGACAGCCGATAGCGGGACAGGCAGTTACCTTGAATGAGGTGGAGAGGTTGATTGATGGTATTGCCAGATTTTTGATTGTTGTTTCGGTGATTGTGGCGGTTATCTTTATCGTTTATGGCGGTATTCGATGGATTGCTGCACCGGGAGATCCGGCCGCGGCCAAGACGATTATCAAGAATGGTATTATTGGAGCCATCATCATTTTGGGTGTAGGCGTGATTTTGCAGACCTTACAGGGAGTGATATCACGAACATTCTTCGGAACATTCCAATAAAAACTTCTGAGAAGTTTTTATTCTTAAATAAAGATAAAGCCCCGTTTAACGGGGCTTTATCTTGGCTAAAGTCGGTTTTTGTTGTAAAATTGTGGGGTTAAATGCGGGCATGGCGAAATAGCAGACGCGCCAGCTTTAGGAGCTGGTGGCCGCAAGGCCGTGGGGGTGCAAGTCCTCCTGCCCGCACCAAAAACCAATACGCCACCCGGGTGGCGTATTGGTTTTTGGTGGAAATATGCTAGATTATTTGAAGGTTTTTTAACAAGAATTTTGAGAGGGAATAATGAACAAGAAAGTTTTAGTTTTGGGTGCCGGCCGAGTAGGCACAGCCATTGCTTTAGATCTTTCCGATAACTATAAAGTTGTGGTAGTTGATGCACATGCCGAAGCGCTTACGGAAGCACGTAAAGTATTTAAAAAAGCTAATCGTAAAGTCGGGGTAACTCTTTGTGATTGTACTGATATAGATAGTTTCAAATCATTGGCCAAATATCCGGATCTGATAATAAACGCTTTGCCTGGGGCAGTCGGTTTTTTCGTTCTTAAAAATAGCATCCAGTGGGGAAAAAATATTATTGACATTTCTTTTGCCCCGGAAGACCCGCTTACCTTAAAAGATGTGGCGAAAAAAGCCGGAGTAACGGCGATAGTTGATTGTGGCATCGCCCCGGGCTTGAGTAATATGATTGCCGGATTTCATTATGGACAAATGAAGATGAACAGTTTTTCTTGCCGTGTGGGAGGGCTTCCCAAGAAAAAAAGTCCCCCTTTTAATTATAAGGCGCCATTTTCTCCCATAGATGTTTTGGCGGAATATATTCGTCCGGCCAGATTTATGGAACAGGGCAGGGTTGTTACAAAAAAGGCCTTGTCCGATATTGAAAATATTGTTTTCGAAGGCATCGGAGAGTTAGAGGCGTTTAATACTGATGGACTGCGAACCCTTCTTAAAACACTAAAAGTGCCTTTTATGTGGGAAAAAACATTGCGTTATCCCGGACATGCCGAGCAAATGAAATTTCTTCGGAATGCCGGATTTTTTGATTCCAAATCCATAAAAGCGGGCGACACTTTTTTTTCTCCAATAGAGGTGACGACCCGACTCCTCCTTTCTCATTGGAAATATGCTCCCGGTGAAGAGGACTTAACCTTGATGCGGATCGTGGTAGACGGTGAAGAGGATTCGGAGAAAGTTCTTTATACCTATACTCTTTATGATGAGTATGATCAGAAGACAAAGATGAGTTCTATGGCTAGGACGACCGGATTTACCTGCACAGCCGTGGCCCGTCTTTTGTTGGAAGGAAAAATAAAACAAACCGGATTAGTGACTCCGGAGGAATTAGGAATGGACCATCAAATTTTTGACGAAGTAGTTAATTATTTGAGAAGCAAAAATATTTCCTTGGATATAAAAAAAGTAACATTTAAAAAATAAGCGGCCCAGCCGCTTTTTGATTCTTTACTCCAGAGGGTTTCTTTCCAGCGGAAAAGAGGCGGGGGATTTATAGTTAGACCAAAAAGAGTCCTCTTTAACTTTTCCATCGGCAGTGGTAATTTTCCGAGTTAGAACGGTTTTCATGGAACCGTTGGTGTTTTGTTCCAAAATCTGCGGACTGTTCACTGAAACATTTCTTCCATCAGGAGAACCGAAAATTTCAAAAACAAGTTTTGTTCCTTCTATGCGGTTTTGAATTAAAAGATGTCCATTAGTGTCGTTGGTAAAACGCAGATCGGTTACTCCGGGGTAAATAGTGGCATCGAATCCCTGGGGGTTGTAATAACGCACCGGAAAAGAATGGGGACGTCTTTCCAAAATAGGCAGACCGGAGATAACCGCTGCCCTGAACAAGGTAGTAGAAACCTGGCAGATGCCTCCGCCATACTCTGAAACCAGCTTTCCACTTTTTATAACCAGTTCGGCCCGGTATCCTTCCTGCCCGTCAACTTCGCCCAGGTTCTGATTGAAAGAGAATTCTTCTCCGGATTTCACAATCAACCCTTGAAATTTGGCGGAACCTATTTTTATGTTATGAATACGACCTGGCGACGAACCGATAAAATCGGACTCTCCTTTGGCTAATAAACTGGTGATGCCGAGTTCAGCCAAAGAATTCAAAGTAACCTCGGGGGGGATTTCATCTATGACAAGAGCGCCAGTTAACCGGCCTTGAGCAATTTCTTGGACTATTTTAGAGGCGGATTTGTTTACATTCAGCATAAGGCCACTTTGGGACAAAGCAAATTCTTTAATGCGGTTTTCTGTTGCCGAGTATTCTACTTTGGCGTTAACCGGCTCTTTTTTTATGGTTGGGGACAGCTCTTCTAAGACCGAATTTAACTTTTTAAAATCAATTTTCAACTCATCTCTACCGGTATACTGGCGGTGATATGAAACAATGATACTACCGAGAGGGATATTTTTTTGTTTATCATTCCAGAAGACGGTAAAGTTCTTTTCTTTGGCGGCCAATAAGGACTGAGAAAAACTTCCCGCCAGTTCGTTGTCTACGTAAATTTTTTTGGCTACTTTTCGCTCTTTCGATAATTTGAAAATTTCCGCAACCAAAAAGCTCAGAATTAAAAAAAGGACGATGACTATTATTCCTAGTTTTTTGACTAATAGCATCGTCAAATCTCTCTGGCTAACTTTGGCAGACGAATGGTTAATAGCCCGTTTTTGATCGAGGCCTTGGCTTGATCGACATTGATATCAGCGGGCAAAATTACTGATCTGGAAAACGTTCCCCAGTGCAGTTCTTGGTGGAGATAGTCGTTGGGATCAATTGACTCCGCTCTTTGGCGGAAACCTTTGATGGTGATGGCATCTTTAGCAATGGAAAGATCAATGTCATCTCCTTTGACTCCTGCTATAGCGGA
>JAUYPS010000048.1 GCA_030695705.1 bacterium
ATTCCACGGCCAGGCCTCTTTGTATTCCTGGTTCGATGTTCTTAATGCCGGTCCCAATCCTTCGCTGAGATTCGACCCGTTCGATGACGATGTGGCCGAGTACTTCCAAAACTCCAGAGACGGATACCGCTTCTTAAACCCGGGTTATACGCTGGGCGGGCCGGTTATCAAAGACAGAATCTGGTTTTTCTCAAGCTATTTTTACCAGGGATCGAGAACAGACCGGTCGGTAAAGTTTTTGGCAGACGGGAAAACCAGGGATTTTGTCAGCCGGCAAAGGCAGGATTTCGCTTTGAACAAAGTTGATTTCGCCCCTTTCGGCAACCTCAAAGGTTCTTTCAGCTACTACTATAAACCGTTAAAGACAATGGGCCTTCTTCCCAGCCAGCAAGGCACTGATTCTCCCAACTCCCCCTTCTCTCAGAAAGGCTATCGTCGGCCAGCCTCTTCCTATCAATGGCAGCTGGACTATATCGTCAGCAATAAGCTTCTGCTCGGCGGTTTCGGCGGGTATCACTACAGCAACTTCAAAGATTACGGCACTCCCCGGGGAACTTATTATGCTTTTGCCAACTCCAACCTGAATGTCAATCTTCCCATTCCGGATAGTTTCCGGTATTCCGCCGGAAACATTACCGACAACAACATTCAAACGGTTCAGGATATTTACTCCCGGCACAACGCTAATTTGGTCGCTTCCTATTTTACGGAAGGACTAGGTTTTCTTCCCGGCCAGCATAACATCAAAGCCGGTTACGACCTGAACCGGCTACATAATTCGCCGGTGGCCGACACTTGGCCGGACGGATTTATCATCATGGTTTGGGACCGCGAGCGGCGTAAAATTACCGGACCAGGAAGTTCTCGAGGAGAATTGGGCTACTATGTGAACAGAGTTTTCGGTACGGCCGGCCATGTGGCCAGTTCTAATCAGGGCTTATTTCTGCAGGATAGCTGGCAGGTAAAGTGGGGGTTCGCCTCCAGGCTCACTCTCAATGTGGGTCTGCGGACGGAAAAGGAGTTCGTCCCCTCTTTCCGGAACGACAGCGGCATTGCTTCCAAAGCCATTCAATTTGATTTTGCTGATAAAATTGCTCCGCGCCTGGGATTGGCCTTTGATCCGACCGGAAAGGGCGATACCACCATCCGTTTCAGTTATGGCGTTTATCACGATGTCATGAAATACGAACTTCCGCGAGGAAGTTTCGGCGGAGATAAGTGGAAAGATTACGTTTATAAGCTGGAAGATCCCAACTTCTTCAATATCAGACCCAGGCCGGCGCCCAACAGCCAGGCCGGAAATTTCCCGGGAGACTTGATTGAAGTGGTAGATTGGCGGATTCCTTCCAATGATCCGGAAAATAATCTGGTTGATCCGAACCTAAAGCCGGTGCGGCTACATGCTTTTGATTTCGACATGGAACGGACTTATCGGAGCAGCTGGATTTACGGTTTGCGTCTGGTCCGAAAGGTTTTGGACCGAACTGTCGAAGATGTGGGAACCCTTACCGACCACGGCGAACTTTACCGCATTACCAATCCGGGCTTTGGCGCTTCGCTTGACCCGCACAACTTCCCTTCTGATTTTCCGGAGCGGGTGACTCCTCGCGCCAAAAGGAATTACAACGCGATGGAATTGAAGCTGGAGCGGCGGGAACAAGAGTATCTTGTTTCGGCCAGCTATACTTTCAGCCGTTTGGATGGCAATTACGGCGGGCTGGCTTCATCGGACGAAAACGGCCGGACCAGTCCCAATGTCAATCGGTATTTCGACCTCCCTTGGATGAATTACGACTCTAACGGAAAGCTGGTTTACGGAAGACTGGCTACGGACAGGCCTCATTTGTTCAAGTTTTTCGGCTCTTACGGGTTAAAGTCAAGATTCGGCACGACCCAGATCAGCCCGGTTTTATTCCTGATGAGCGGAACCCCGCTGTCGACGGAAGCGCAGATTATCTCTTCCACGCCGGTCTTTGTGAACGGAAGAGGCGACATGGGTCGTACTCCGGTCTTCTCCAATACCGACCTGAAAATTTCCCAGGACTTTAAAGTAAGTTCTGCCAGAGACAATCTGAAAATCAGGCTGGAAGCGGTAGTGGGTAATTTATTTAACCAGCGGACCGTCACCAATAAAGTATCCAACTATCTCCATCCTAACGACGGCCAGATCCAGTTCGACAACATGGCCGATGCGTTTAAAGGATACGACTACGAGGCCTTGCGCCTGGAACAGGAGTTAAGAACCGATCCGCGTTACGGAATGGCCAGCGGTTTCCAAAGTCCGCGGTCAATCAGGATTGGATTGCATTTTATTTTTTGAAAGTTACAGCCCCCCTTTCGGCCTCAAAGCCGGAAGGGGTTTTTATTTACAGGAGATTTCTTTTATCGTACTCTTAGTTAAACAAAAGAGAACTTTAATAAAGAGGTAATAGTGTTAAAATTTGTATTGGTTATTTTTTTTATGGCAGTTTCTCTGGGAAATATTTTTGCCCAAGTTCCAGGTCGTGGCGGTTCTTCTTATCTTTGGTACTACCGGGAATGGAAGGGACTTAATGGGTTTAGCGATTGTTATGGCGTCATCAAAAATTTTCATCTGGCGCACGCCCAAGCTTATATCAAGGATAATCTGCAATATATGTATAATCAAGGCGGCCAAAGGAGACTGAATGTTATGATTTTTCATGCGCGAGACGCCAGATTAGTAGCGGCAGGATGTCCGTCAGTAAGCAACATTCCGGGAAACGGAACAATAATGAAGTATTATATAGGAAGCGATCTGGTTATTGGTACAGCCGACGACGTGCTGGAGTTGCAATATTTGGAAAATTTATATAATTATGTTGACTATGCGGCTAGTCTCGGTTTTAAGGAGTTCATGGTAATGATGTCTCCGCAGTCAGCCAATTGGCCCGGATTCTGGTCAAATTTTGATCAATTTATGGCGGCTGGATTGTATGCGGAAAATCGACATATTCTCCAACTGGTGTATCAAACAATGCAAAATACCGGCCGCCCATTCAAGATTGTTTTGGCTGACGAGCCTCTTCAAAGCCCGCACAATGGTCAATATTATGACAGTGTTTATAGTTATGTGGCGCGTATGTGGTCAGATTATTTTGAAGATGGAGGAAATCTGGCCGTTACCGGAGGGATTACCATGGCGGATGCCACCGGTTCCGATATAGAAAATCAAGTTAATGCTTTTCTTGATATATGCGACTCCGCCGGGTACGGCCGACCCTTATTTTATGTGCTGAATATTTTCGGCGATGAACAAAGAGGTTTTACCAACTTTCACCAGGCGCTGATCGCTCGCGGGTCGTTCGCGGAGCCGGTGATAATCGGGTCAACTTTCTATAATGATTCCGAAACTGCTTATAATTTAAGAAGCGTTTCCAACAAGACTGGCAGAGTTATTGAGTTTGTATTGCAATGGCCGAAAATGAGAGCCAACGGTTTGGATAACATCTATGTTTCGGAGTTTTTCAACTATGCTATTTATGGTTTTTGATTAACATTCCCTTACTCGGATTTGAGTGAGGGATTTACTTTTTTAGCCGGGAGAATAGAATAAAAACATGAACATCAACGAAAAAATCGTGGATTTTGAAGTAGATGCCTATTACCAAGATGAGATTAAAAAGATTAAGTCGGCCGATTATCGCGGCCAATGGCTGATTTTGTTTTTCTATCCGGCGGATTTTACTTTTGTCTGCCCTACCGAGCTTGAAGAACTGGCCGACCACTACGAAGAGTTTAAAAAAATGGGAGTGGAAGTCATGAGTGTCAGCACCGACACGGTTTATGTTCACAAAGCTTGGCATGATCAGTCCGAAACCATCAAAAAAATCCAATTTCCCATGCTGGCTGATCCTACCGGTAATTTGGCCAGGCAATTCGGCGTTTACATCGAAAAAGAGGGCTTGGCTTTGCGTGGAACATTCATTATCGACCCTGATGGGATTCTGAAGGCCTGCGAAGTGCATGACAATAGCATCGGCCGGAGCGTCAAAGAGTTAATCCGGAAAATTAAAGCCGCCCAATTCGTGGCCAAACACGGCGATCAGGTCTGCCCGGCCAGCTGGGAAGAAGGAGAAGAGACTTTGAAGCCAGGATTGGATTTGGTGGGGAAGATTTGATAAAATTAAAACAGGTTAAAAACCTGGTGGATCGAAAAAGAGTCAAACAAAAAACCGCGTCTCGCGGTTTTTTGTTGTGGACCCGACGAGATTTGCACTCGTTTCTCTGCATGACAATGACAGAATTTTACTACATAAAACTACGGGCCCGGGTCCACGACGGAAGTTTATCAAAAAGAAAAAGGACCCACAAATGAATGTAGATCCTTTATTCTGTCATGCAGATAAGCTCGTAGTTAAACATAGCTATTCCGTCATTATCATAAGTATATCAAAATCAAAATTAATGTCAAATGAAACCCAAAAATGGGATAAAAGGGCCGTTTTTAGTTGACTCTAGAGCAATTTTGACAAAGACCCTACTACTCTTTTGAACCCACTTAGATATTAGCGAAGTGCCTATGCCTACTTCTTTTCAAATATGAGCTCGCCGGAATAAATAAGCGAAGATTTCTGAAATCAAGCCGGTTACAGAAAATTGGGTCGGATTCTTAGACGGGGTACCAATTTTTGTCGGCTTGATGAAGAAATCGAGTATTATTTATCGGCGAGTGATTCTTGAAAAGAGGGCGGCATAGACACGAAGCGACTATCTTTTCTTATGAAACTTCTGATGCACTTCTTTAAGTCCCCTGTCGGTGACATGAGTGTAGATTTGAGTAGTGGTAATCGAGGAGTGGCCGAGAATGGCCTGAACGGAGCGGATATCGGCGCCATTTTGCAGTAAATCAGTAGCTAGTCCATGGCGCAAAGTATGCGGCGAAACATTTTTACCAACGATGCCGGCTCTGATGGCATGCTTCTTAACGATCCGCTGAATACTGCGGGAAGTCAGCCGCAGGTTTTCGTATTTGGCAAAGTTCTCTTTGGGGGGAATGCGGATAAAAAGAGCTGGATCGGCATCGGTTCGCTTTTTTAAATACCCGTCTAAAGACGTTTTGGCGCCGTCAGAAAAGAAAACCAGCCGAATCTTCGAGCCTTTTCCTCTGACCGGCACCTCTCCCCTGCCAAGATCTATTTTATCTCGATCCAAAGAGCAAAGCTCCGCCACTCGCAAGCCGGTGCTGAAAAGAGTTTCTAAAATGGCTTTGTCGCGGAGATTAGTTAAGTCAGAACCTCCCGGGGAATTTAAAAGCCGTTCCAGTTCATTTGTTTCCAGAAAATCGATCTGCCGTTCTTCCTGTTTGCCCAGTTCCACCTTTTCGGCCGAAACAGTTTTGATTTCTCTTTTGGCCAGATATTTTAAAAAAGCTCGTAGGGCGATGATGTGGTAATTTTGGGTAATCTTCTTAAGCGGCTTGCCGTGAGCGTTAGTCGAACGGTTGAGGTGTAGGCGAAACTTTCTAATTACTTCTTCGGTAATTTGTTGGGGCTGGGAGACTTGGGCAAAATCAAAAAATCGCTTGAGGTAATGATGATAGTTTTCCGTCGTTTTCGGCGAACGGTTTTTCTCTATCTCTAAATACTCGAGAAACTGAGTTTTTAACTGTTTAAGATCGGCCATTTATTTACAATTTATATGTTTTTTCGTTTCGATATCCAATGTCAATAATACGAATTATTTTTTTATTTTTATCTTTGATAAAAATAATTCTGATTTTGCCCTTACGAAGCCGAAAAACATCCCCATGCCCTTGTAGCTTTTTAATATCTAAACCATGCCAGTTTAGAGTTAAAATTTTCTCAATTAACGCTATAAGAATAGCCCTTTGGTCTATACTGAATTTCGACAGTAGTTTGCTAAGAGTTGGCATAAGGGGGTGTAGTATCCGAACAGAATCAATTTAGCGGAGCGAATTAGGGCAAGATTCACGGCGCGAGAAGCGATGTGTACTTGACGGAACATGAGCGACGAGCAACGAAGAAGCTTGCCCTAATTCGCTCCGCCCGAAGGGAAGTTAAAAAATGGCTGATTTCTTTGTTGCTCCTCCTCGAAGTACTTAAAGTACTCCTTCATAGTCGCGCCGCGAAATCATCTCATTTTTTAGCTTCTAATCTTGATTCATGTTCGGTTACTACACCCCTAAGCATTTAATTTACGAAGAGCCTTTAAGATTTTTCTGGCATCTACGCCATTTTTATTGATTTTGGTGAAGTCAATTACTGTTTCCCACAGTTCTTCGTCGTCTTCATTAACAGAGGATATTTTAAAAACCGGTTTAGATTTTTTGACGACAATAAAAGATTCGCCTTTTTTGACGCGTGAGGCGTATTTTTGTATGTTTTCTCTTAATTCTTTTAATCCCAAAATTTGTGTTTTCATAAATCAAGTTTATCTTAAGGTTAACTTAAAGTCAAATTCTTGGCAAAAACTAGGCAGTGTGCTATAAAAAGACAGTTTATTTACATATTACATAAAAAAGAGGATGGATTTAATATGAAAGGATTGTATGATCACTTACAGAATATTGAAAATCTTGCCAAACTAGCCGAGGAAAAAATAGAAGGACTGGAAGAAACTGTCATCAAAAGCCAAAAAGAATTAAAAATTTGGCAAGGTCTGCTGAATTTTTCTCAGACCTGCCGAAGATTGGCCAATGAAGAAGCCACGGAAACCAAAAAAGATCAGTTGCGTTACAAATGGATCAAAGTAGCTATTCGAGGTGCCGGAGTATGGTCTTCGGAGGCGGGCAATGTGAATCTGAAGGCCTGGGAAAAGTATCAAGGTTTCCCGAATGGTTTGGAAAACTTACGTCCCTATGCAGACGGCGACCGCAGTGCTAACCACATGGCGCACCGGCCCAAGAAAGACGAGTTTGATTCCAATACTACCGATTTTGACACCTTGATCGACTGTCAGCTGGCCGTGGAAAAAGCTCATGATGATTGGAAGAAGAAAAATAAAAAATAAGTTAATTGCACCGCTCAAAAAGCGGTTTTATTTTGCCAAAATAAAACTGTTGCTTTAACTAAAAAACCGTGTTATCATGAAACACATCAAGGTTTGATCTTTTTGCAGATCCAAAGTCGAACCTTTATCGAATTGACTATGATCAACGCTCAACAAAAGACAAAAATAATTCAAAAGTTCTCCAATCACAATAAAGACACCGGCTCCGCCGAGGTGCAGATTGCTTTATTCAGCGAAGAAATAGAACGACTGGCCAAGCATCTCAAGAAGCACGCCAAGGACAACAGTTCTCGCATCGGTCTGCTCAAAATGGTAGCCAAAAGAAGGCGTCTTTTGGAGTATCTCAAGAAACAAAACGTCAAAAAGTATAGCAAAGTGATTAAAGGATTGGAACTCAAGAAATAGAGTGATAACGACGTATGACAACCAAGAATAACCATAATAAAAAATCCAAGGATATGAGCGCCCAAAATCAGCGAGTGGGTGTTTTTGTTGATGCCCAAAATATGTATCATTCGGCCAAGAATCTTTATCACGCCAGAGCTAATTTTAAGAAGATTTTAGAAGCATCAGTTGGAGAAAGGCAGTTGATTCGCGCTTTTGCTTATGTTATTAAAACGGAAAGTGGCGAAGAAAAGGCCTTTTTTGAGGCCTTGGAAAAGAGTGGCTATGAAATCAAAGAAAAGGATTTGCAGATTTTTCCGGGAGGAATGAAAAAAGCGGACTGGGATGTGGGCATGGCCATTGATGCCATAATTTTGGCAGACAAGATTGATGTGGCTGTTTTGGTTACCGGAGATGGCGATTTTGTTCCTTTAGTCGAGTATTTGAAGGTAAACAAAGGATTAAAAGTAGAGGTGTTTTCTTTTGAGAGAAGCACTTCGGCCCGGCTGAAAGAATCAGTAGATGTGTTTTCGGACTTGGGCTCGGATCATAAGAAATTTTTGATTTACTAAAGTAATTAAAAAATAAATAAGTAGTGATGAAGAGGAATTGCGAAGGGTAAATGATGGGGCATACGCCAAAGGGTTCAATTTTTGAACTTTTTGGCCTGAATCCCTAAATTACTCCCCTCTCTATTTATTTATCCATTGTTTAGATGGATATAAAAACATATAAGCAGGACTTTGCCGGAAGAGAACTTTTTGTGGAATTAGGCCGGCTGGCTAATCAGGCCAACGGCTCTGTCCGCGTCCAGTACGGGGAAACAACTCTTTTGGTTACGGCTACCATGTCGGCGCACCCGAAAGATGCTGACTACTTTCCTCTCTCGGTGGACTATGAAGAGAAGTATTATGCCGCCGGTAAAATTAAAGGATCCAAGTGGATCAAGAGAGAAAGCCGGCCCTCGGAGGAGGCCATTTTGGCTGGAAGATTGATTGATCGTTCTCTGCGACCCCGTTTTAACAATGGCATCCGCAATGAAGTCCAGGTAGTGCCGACCGTGCTTACTTTCGATAGTGTTAATGACCCGGATGTCGTGGCTCTTTTCGGAGCTTCTTTGTCTTTGATGATTTCGGATATTCCTTTCAATGGACCGGTAGCGGCGGTGCGAGTAGGACGGGTTGATGGAAAATTGGTTATTAATCCAACTTACGAACAAAGAAAAACTAGCGATTTCGATATTGTGGTTGCCGGGACCGCCAATCGGATTAACATGATTGAGGCCGGAGCCAAAATCGTGCCGGAAAAAGAAATGGCCGAAGCGGTGGAATTCGGGTTTAAAGAATTACAGAAGTTAATTAAATTCCAGGAGCAGATTGTCTCGGAAATATTCGCCAAAAAGAAAGATTTACTGGTTTTCTCTCATGACGAATCATTAGTTAAGTTGGTTCGTGATTTTGTTACTCCCAAATTGGAAAAAGTTCTCTATACTCCGCACAAAAATGAGTATGTAGAGGGTTTGCACCGGACTAGCGAAGAACTGGCCGGTTTTATCAGTTCGGAATTTACCGGACATCCCGACTTGTCAAAAAAACTGAAAGAAGCATCCAAACTTTTTGAGGAAGAAATCGACAAGATTGTGCATAGAAATATTGTTGAGAAGGAAAAGCGTCCGGACGGCCGGAAAATTGATGAGTTGAGAAAATTATCCGGTGATACGGGAATTTTGCCGCATTCGCACGGAACAGGACTTTTTGATCGCGGAACTACCCAGGTCTTGACTGTGCTGACTTTGGCTTCTCCCGGTATGGAACAGTGGGTAGAGACCATGGAGATCGAGCTCACCAAGAAACGCTTCATGCATCATTACATCTTTCCTCCTTTCAGCGTGGGAGAGGTGGGCAGGATGGGTTTTACCGGCCGGAGGGAAATTGGCCACGGCGCTTTGGCGGAAAGGGCCTTAGAACCCTTAATTCCTTCTAAAGACGACTTCCCCTACACCATCAGAGTTGTTTCCGAAACGCTTTCTTCCAACGGTTCTTCCTCCATGGCCTCTGTCTGCGCTTCCAGTTTGGCTTTGATGGATGGAGGAGTGCCAATCAAATCCCATGTAGGCGGAATCGCCATGGGATTGATGTTTGGGGAAGACGATGAGAAGTATAAAATTTTAACCGACATTCAAGGTCCGGAAGATCACCATGGCGATATGGATTTGAAAGTGGCCGGGACAAAAGAAGGGGTTACCGCCATTCAGATGGATGTGAAAATAGAAGGTATTACTATGAAAATTTTTGAAGAATCGTTAGTTCAGGCCAAAAAAGCGCGTTTGGAGATTTTGGATACCCTGGCCGGAGCTATCAAAGAGCCACGAGCTGAACTTTCTTCCTATGCTCCTCGAATTAAGACCGTTAAAATCAATCCGGATAAGATTCGCACCTTGATTGGTCCGGGCGGCAAGATGATAAATGATATTATCGATCAAACGGGAGTGGATATTGATATAGAAGATGATGGGAGCGTCTTTATCACGGCTGACAACCCGGAGAGTATGGACAAGGCCATTAAATTAATTGAATCTGTAACTTATGAGGAAAAGCCGGGTGATGAATTCGATGGTAAAGTATCTCGTATTTTGGACTTTGGCGCAATGATAGAGTATCTGCCTGGACGAGAGGGACTGGTTTATGTTTCAGAGATCTCCCATGAGCGTATCCGTCACCCTGCTGATGTGTTAAAAATCGGGCAAAGTGTACATGTGAGAGTGAAAAACATTGACGAGTATGGTAGAATAAACTTATCAATGAAAACAGCTAAACAATAAGAGCAGGTAATAAAATCTCAAGAGGCCTCCGGTGAACAAAGTTTTTGTTCCGTCAACAGTCCCCCAGACTGTTGACTCTCAAAAACTGTTCCCCTCCGCCTCTGGATGATTTATTTCATGTTTCAAATTTAGCTTCACTCTTAATGGATGATCCAAAATTTTCGGTGCCGTCTAATTTACCGGTTGCCCAAGGGACGGCAGGTGTTCCGGCGCCTAAAAGCGATACCTCTTTCCGCTCTTCTATTCGGACCATGGAAAGCGATATAAAATCAGCTCAAACCGGGCAGACCCCTAAAGCATTTGAAGTTAAACCGCCCTTATTTTCTCCAACTCCTAAGCCGGTGCAACCCCCAGTTGCTATAAAGCCACTGTCTCCAATTCCAGGAGTTCCTCCTACCGGAATTAAACTAGGAGAAGCAGAAAAAAGAACTGCTCCTTTGCCGGGACAGGAAAAGTTAATCCCCTTTAGGCCGGAACAGAATCCGCCAGTTGGCAGATCGGAAATTAAAGTAGCTCCTGCTACGCCCACTCCTCCTGTTGTTCCTGCGGCCCCGCTTCCGCTTCCGCCAATGTCTCCAAAACAACCTCCGGCACCGCTCGTCAGGCCCTTGCCAAGTCAGGGAGGTATTGCTGTTCCCCCGAAACAATTTTCTTTTGGAAATAAAAAAATCATGGCCGGCGCGGCACTGGTAGTTCTTATCGTATTAGGCGGAATTTTGTATCTGCGCTCCGGACAAGAACCGGAAGATATTTCTGTAGCAACTCCCACGCCGTCTACCACCGTTTCTCCGGAGCTCACCTTGGGAGGAGGATCTTCTGTCACCACTTTATCCGGAATTTTTGGCCAGGCGTCCAGTACTGTTTTTCCAGGTATTTCCGACTCTTTCTCTACTTTTCAAAGTGGAATGATTGGTTTAAGTAGTGATAATCCAAATAAAAACGTTTTAGTATCAATCAAAAAACCATCCGGAGAAAATTATAAGTTTTCAGAGTTTCTTGATCAATTTTCAATTGTAGGTTTTCCAGTAAATTTAATCTCCGCTTTGGCAGACAACGATTTTAATTTAATTTTAACAAAACAAACAGAATTTTTTGACGAGAATGGGAAATTAATTGCTAATCCATCAGCCGAAATGCTTTTAACTCCCAAAATTGCTTTGGCGGTCAGAGTAATTGATGCCACGGAAGCCCGCAATCAGCTTACTTTGTGGGAAAATACGATGAAAGAAAGCTTTGGGGACTTTGGGGAATTTTATGATATTTTTTCGGTGCCAACGGAAAAAGTACCTTTCTCGGACAACCTTTATCAAGGCGTTCCCATCAGATTTCTCAACTTTCCTTATGCGGACAAGGCCATTGATTACGCTATTGTTACCGCCAAAAACGGCAATGACTACTTAATTATCGCCAACTCTCGAGAGCAAATGTACTCGATCATTGACAAACTGCTTGGCTTCTAACTGACCATGCAAATCAGCCATACACCCACTTGAAGATTCCGAGCGATAAGTCGAGGTCGAAAGTGGGTGGTATGGCCGATTTGCTCTCTTAGTTGTCCACAGTTTTCCTATTGACTTTTTCTTTGCGAACTGATACTCTTTAACTAGATCTTTTTACTGGCCGTTTCTGCTTTTATAGAACGGCTGGAAATTTTTTACCTTCCGAAGGGCATTCGTCCTCAAGTCAGAAATTTAGGATGTTAATGCCCTTCTTTTTTTTAATCATAAACTAGTTTTATAATAATTTCCCCAAAATAATTGTAAAAGATAAAATTTTGTGCTAACATTACACTTCAAATATGGATATTAATGAAAAACAAAAACTAATAAAGAGTTTGCAGGAAGAAGAAAAGTTGATCTTATCTGAATTGACTGAATTAGCCAGAAAAAACCCAAATGTTAAGGGTGACTTTAACGTGCCTTTTCCTAACGAAGGCGATAGTTTGGACGAAAATGCCAGAGAAATTACCGAATTTGAAAGAACAAAAGCGGTTGTAGATAATCTCGAAAAACGCCTAAAAGATATCAGCACTACGATAGAAAAATTAAACGCGAACTCTTACGGTGTCTGTGAAAAATGTTCAGTAGAAATTAGCGCCGACCGTCTACAAGCCATGCCAACAGCCAATCTTTGCATTAATTGCGCCAAGGTCCATTCTCACGAAGTTTGATACTATTTTAGAGGGATTTAAATAAAACATGCCTGTTAGGGTAAATTCGGCGGCCATAAACGCTTTAGAAGCGGTTAAAATAGATGTGGAAGTTGATTGTAATAAAGGTTTACATGCTTTTACTATTGTCGGTCTTGCCGACAAAAGCGTGGAAGAATCAAAGGATCGTCTCGATGCCGCGATCAGAAATAGCGGTTTTGCCAATCCAAAGTCAAAAAATTTAAAAGTGGTGGTCAATCTGGCTCCGGCCAGCATCAAAAAAAGCGGATCTTTGCTGGATTTACCGATTGCCATCGGCTATTTATTAGCTACCTCCCAGTTAAAATTTAATAATCAGGAAACTCGCCTCTTTGTGGGCGAGCTTTCTTTAGATGGACTGATTAGACCAGTTCGTGGGGTCTTATCGATTGCTATTTTAGCCAAAGAACTTGGATTAGCAGAAATAATTGTGCCAAAATCGAATGCCAAAGAAGCGGCCATGATCCAAGACATCAAAGTGATCGGTGCGACCTCTTTAAAAGAAGTTACCTCTTACCTCAAAGAAGAAATAGTTCTAGAAAGCGAAAAACGGCCCTACCTGGCACAGAACAGAAGTTTTGATACCGAACCAGACCTTTCTTCGATTAAAGGGCAGGAGAGCGCAAAAAGGGCCTTGCTGATAGCGGCGGCCGGCGGACATAATATTTTAATGTTCGGACCTCCTGGATCCGGCAAGACCATCTTGGCTAAATCCTTGCGAGGTATTTTACCCCCAATGTCTTATGAAGAAGCGATTGATGTAACCAGAATTTATAGTGTGGCGGGATTGACTGGAGAATCCGGATTAATTAACCAACGGCCTTTTAGGAGTCCCCATCACACCACCTCTGCCCCGGCCATAATCGGCGGAGGCAATATCCCCCGCCCCGGAGAAATTAGTTTATCTCATCGTGGTATCCTTTTTCTTGACGAACTCCCGGAATTTCCTAGAAATGTCTTGGAATCGTTAAGACAGCCGATGGAAGATGGCCAGGTAACCGTTTCCAGAACATCCGGTTCTGGGCATTTTCCCGCCAGATTCATGCTGGTTGGCGCCATGAATCCTTGTCCTTGTGGGAACTTAGGAAGTGAAAAAGAGGCCTGTGTTTGTCTGCCGATGGTGGCCTTGAAGTATCGAAAAAAGATCTCCGGACCGCTCTTAGACCGGATTGATTTACAGGTCTTCGTTCCCCGCGAAACATATAAAAACCTAAGTAGTCAAGAGAAGACAGAGACGTCCTATAAAATAAGAGAAAAAGTTGCCTTTGCTAGAAAAATTGAAGCGGAACGGCTCAAAAAGTATGGATTTTTGATTAATTCCGAAATAAATCTTAAAAACATAAAAGAAATTTGTCCCCTTTCATCCGGGGCAGAGGCCATTCTTGGGAAAATTGTGGAGAAAAAGAACATCTCCGGGCGGGGATATCACCGTATTTTAAAGATTTCCCGAACGATTGCTGATTTGGAACAAAGCGAGGAAATTAAAGAGCAGCACATCGCCGAAGCCGTAAACTTCCGATTATCAGAGCTTTCGCAGATGGTTTAGGTTTTTGGGCGTAATCCCCGCTCCCCCATTTCAAAGATTCCCTCGAGATCAAATCCTGGTTTGATTTCGTCATAAATCCTTATAAAAATCAGGTACCTGGTCGGCCTACAAAAATTAAAAGATTTACCTAAAGCAAATCTTTTAATTTATTTGTTTAATCAGAATTAATCGCCTCCCTCCTAGTTTGTTATAAGGCCTTTATTTCCTCAATCATCCTGGATTTGCTATCACTCGGTCATATTTTGAAATGGAGGAGTGGGGATTACGCTTAAGATTTACTTAAATTTACAAATCTGCTACTTTAAACTCAAGTAATTTGAAAAGAAGGGGAAATATGGCTGAAAAGAAGGCGTGGCGTCTGATTTTTGCCGAAGGTTTGCTTGGAAATTACATAAATGGAGAGGTGCAATGGACTTTTAGAAAATACAGTCCTAGGTCGCATGAATTCAAAAAAGGGCAGATTATTGAGGGGCACTTTCTTGAAGGAGTGATGCTTTTGCTTGAAGTCATGGAGGATACACAAATTAAGTTCTTTTCTTATATTACTGCGGATGAATGCAGAGAATGGGGCGGGGATAATTGTTCTCATCCTGAAATGATGCAGCAAATGAGGAAATACAATCCAGGAGTAACGGAAAATGACAAGGCAACAATGATCAAAACTCGTTTGGCGCGGATTAAGAATCGGCCAATTGCCGGACCTTTGCCGGAAGGGTTGAGGAAATGAGCGAAGAACTCATAATCTGTCCATGCTGTGAAGGACAAAAGATCTGGCCATTTGCCGATGTGGCTTATGGCATGACTTGTCCGGTATGCGCCGGTGTTGGCAGAGTTGATCCGGAGTTGGCCAAGTTGGCCATAAAGAATGGTTGGTAAAACCGCTAAATTAAGCGGTTTTTTTAATGCGCCAAGTGAGTGGCATATTCATTTGTCACTGTGACACTATGACACTATGACACTATGACACTATGACGTGTCACTATGTCACTATACTGGTTTTGATTTCTAAAACTCTAGTGATACAATCGAACAATTATGAATGATTTCCTAAGAAAATTTGTTGAATGGTCAAAATTAAAGTTTAAAATACATACTTCATCCGATATAGATTTCTACTTTATCACCATACATTCTCATTAGACAATAATCAGTATAGTGCCAACTTATCTCAAATAAGAACCATGAGCAGTAAAAGATTATTGAGGAGGGTAAACAAAATGACAGTGGAGGATTTTAACAAGGTAACAACTATTCTCAAGAATCTTACTTAAAATAACGGCTCCCCCAATAAAGGGGGAGCCTCGGAGCTCTGTTACCAGAGCCAAAGTATGTTTTGAGTGTATCATGGCCTAGACGAAAAAGTCAAGAACCTGTTCCTCGGGGAACCGTAATTACTTAGCCAAAGGGTTTCTGGCGCCATGGACTTCGAAGTGCAAGTGACAGCCGGTAGAACGGCCGGTAGTGCCCATTAAGGCGATTTGCTGGCCTTTTTGAACTGATTCCCCTCCGGCAATGAGTAGTTTACTGCCATGAGCGTAAATTGTCTCCGTTCCATTGGGATGGACAAGTTTAATGAACTTTCCGAATCCCCCGTTCCAGCCGACCGCGTCCGCCGTGGCGGCAATACCGGCGGCTGAGGCGTAAATCGGCGTCCCGCAGGAATTGGCAATATCCACTCCATTTCTGCCGTGAATTCTACCCCAGTTTCGCCCGGTGGTAGGAAGCATAAAGTAACCGCCATAATCCGGCAGATAGCTGAATTTTTTTACGTTTGAGGAGGCCACAGAACCGGTTGGAGTGGCAATTTTACCCTCTGGGATAATAATTTCCGCATCTATCTGAATAGAGCCATCTTTTGGCAAAGCGTTAAAAGCAATGATCTTTTCTTCTTCCGCTCCATATTTTTTGGCAATAGTGCCAATACTGTCGCCTTTTTTGACTTTATGGATTACCCCGTCAATGGGGGGAATTTTCAACTCGTCACCTGGTTTGATACTATTTATGTTATTAAGATTATTGGCCCAAATGATTGTATTGACGCTGACTCCGAAGTCGGAAGCGATAAAAGAAAGAGTGTCCCCTTCTTGTACCGTATAAACAGCCACCTGGTTGCTTTGATGATCGGACCCGCTAAAACTGGAAAGGTCATTTTCCATGGAATTAAAAGCCAAAAGGGCGGTTTGCTGAACAGTGCTGTTCGTGGAATTTCCTTTAAATCCTTGCCCCCCCAAGCCGATGAAGGACGACTCGTTGCTTATTTCAGCCGATTGAGCCCGGTTTAATAAAATAGCGGAAATATTACTTACATCGATATATCTTTTAATTTTATTTTCAATATTTTCTTTTTCACCATGATAACCGGTCGAACCGTTGTTGGCGATCATTGTGGCAGACAAAAGAATGATGACAAACAAAGAAAAAACGTCTTTTTTAAATAAAGACATGACAACTGCTATTTTGTCTTTCCACCCGTTTTCCAGTTTACTGACATGAAAACCGTGAGCGGACAGATTATTTTTTATTTCTGTATCAATAAGAGTTGATATTACAAAACAAAAATCCTCACCGGAGAATCGTTAAATACCATCTATTTCTCTATGTTATAATCCTAGCCGTTTAGGACTTAGTTGTCAAAATTTTTCATGATGACCGAACCAAATCAAGACAACAGAAAATCTTTGGGGTTTTTCGGCGAAAATATTGCCAAACGTTTTCTGGAGAGCAGGGGATACGAGATCTTGGCCAGAAATTATCAGAAACCCTGGGGTGAAATAGACATTATTGCCAAAAAAGAAGGGGTGATCGTATTTTGTGAGGTAAAAACAAACAGCAAAAAGTTTCCCGGTCCGTCAGCCGGAGGATTTAATCCGGAAGTGCGAGTCAATCCGATGAAAGCCAGGCATATTATCAGAACGGCGGATTTATTTATGAAAAGCCGTTATCCCGGGGAGAGGGAGTGGAGAATTGATATCATCGCCATAACCCTCGACTCTTTTGATAAAAAAGCTGGAATTAAGCACTTTAAAAACGCAGTAACCGGATAGGAGAATGGCTACTGCGTTAATTATTTGGAGTCATCTTCGAGTGGCTTGTCTATCGTTTCCACCACTCTTACCAAACTTTGAAGCTTGCTGTCATAGAAACAGATCCAGAAGTGTTTCGGAGAGTTCTTGACGAAATATTCTCTGTCAATGAGCAGAGGCCTAAGCCGCAACCGGGCGTCGGTAAGGGTAAATGTAAGCATCTTACGGGCCTTGGAATTTTCCAACTCTTGTCTATGGAACACAGTATTTTTTTGGATAAATAGCATTCCCTGGTCCAAAATTCGGACATCGAATCCGCTATGGCCGAGAATTCTTTTGCGGGCGGTAGAATTGTTAGCCAGGGTGAGGATTTGATGATCTGATTCAGAATAAGGTTCAGTATTGTTAATCGTTTCCAGAAATACCCAGTAGGCCTTGTCGCCGTCAAAAGCGTAAAAAAATGCCGGTTTTATTCTCATATCTTGCCAAAAGTCGGGATGGTCTGCGCTTCTTCGCAATTGATCCGGATGGCTGGCATACGATTGTTTGATGGATTCCCATTGTTTAAATTGATGGGCGTTGACAATGACATTATCCGTTCCCGCTTTGAAATAGGTGACCAGCCAGAAATCCTTTTTGTATTTTTTTAAAAATGTCTTGCGGTCAATCTGTTCTTCCCATTCTTTGTTGTGTTCAAAAAACGCATACTCTTTTTGATGGGCCGGTAAAATAAATTCAGTTCTCTCCAGTACATAATTGCTGGCAAAAATACCGGAAAGATAGGTGTTTCCCTCCCGGTCGTCTTTTTTATCAAGGAAACGGACGGGCAGAATCCTGGCATTGTTCCAAAATTCCAGGGAATTGGTGTCATAAGCAAATTTGTCCGGGATAAGATCTTGCGGCAAAGCGTTTCTGCAAAATACCAGAAACAATATTAAAAAAAAGACCGATTTAAACATGGTCCACTCCTGTTTTTAAAGAAACTCAAGTTACTTAAATGCTAGCACTCTGGAATTTTTTGGCAAATTATCGTTTTGTTTCCTGCTAATTTCTTATGAGATTTATCCTGCTCCGTCCCACTCACCTCTTTTAAAGATGTCTTCGCGCCGTCCCCATTGCTTTTTTCGGACGCTCGCTTTTTTCCAGCGAAAAAGCTCGCTTGATGCGGCCTGTGGATTCAGGAGCAGACTCCTGACCAGCGAACCTCCATTTCTAAGCCATAAGTCCAACTCTAAGGAATAAACTAAGAAACGGAGGTTCGCAAGCAATCCACAGGCCACAACGCCTCCAAAAGCAATAGGGACTGCGCTTATTCTGCATTGCGCCAAGTGCCTCATTTAATATGTCCTAGTGACAAGTGAATACGCCACCTGGGTGGCGTATTCAAAAACCCTTAAAAACAAGGGTTTTTGAGGTTGACGAGGGTGGGTCTGATTTGGTATAATATAAGTACAGTTAAAGCACTTAAACAACGGTTACACGGCAGCCCTGTGCAACACAGGGCTGCCGTGTAACGACGTGTAACGAACATAAAGGAGACGGTATGAGAAAGATGGTTTTGATTGTTTTAATGTTTTTGGCGGTTCCGGTTTCGTCTTTCGCCCAGCACCGTTATTTGGGTGAGGGCGGGGCAAAGATTCTGCAATGCGCTCGGTTTTACTCTTCGCTCGAGGCACAACTGCTTTGCGCGAGAGGGGACGAGCTTTCGGCCGGCCAGATCGAAAGATTGGGCCTGGTCGATCGAAACGAGCGCATCGGTCAGTACGGTGGGAATTACGGCTATAACGGCGGGGACGGGTATTTTTACCCCACCGATTCCTACGGCCGACCGACAGGCACCCGCGAGCGGATTGTGACAGGTGGCGCCATTGGCGCATTACTTGGCGCAGGAGTTGGCGCAATCTTCAACCGAGGTGGCACTGGCGCATTACTTGGCGCAGGTGCTGGCGCAGTGGTTGGCGTAATCTCCGGCTCCAAAGCTGGCAAGAGGGCCAAGCAAGAAGCGCAGGTGCGGGAAACTCAATACCGTGCTGAGACGCAGGCCAGAGCCGAAGTTCAGCAGCAAGTCGCCGAGGAATCCCAACAGATTCCTCTAGTCATTCGAAATACAACCGGCTTCACGGCTCGATTGTATCAGGATGACAGGCGGGTTCGTGATCTCCGCCCGGGCCAGTCGTTTTCCGGTCCGGAAGCAGAGTACCGGGCCGAGCTGCGGGTTCCCGCTCGCGGCGGTTATGTGGAATTGGTCGAAGCGGAGCTTCGACCCCACGAGAGAGGGTGGGACATCGTCCCACCGAAGTTCTAGTTAAGCCCCTGCGCTTGCTGTGATAAACAGCGGGCGGCAGGGGCGCTTTTTTATGTGGAGTGTGTTTAAGTAAAGAAACAACTGTTCCTATCAAATCAAAGGAGAATTTCCATGATAAGACTGATTTTGTTCGCTGTTTTGTTTGTTTTGACCGCTGCTTTGCCGTTACAGGCCGCCCAATCCAAGGATCGGGACGAAGCGCCGGTTCGCTGGGGGGTCAATGTTTCTCTGCCGGCTTCCTGGGAGTTTGCCTACGGGCTAAAGCCGATCTCCAAGCCCGACCAGATCGTTCTGAAAGGATCGGAATTCCAAATCGGGTTCATTCGCGGCCGTGAGCTCGGCGGCGACTGGGGCGTTTCCTTGGTCAGAAAGAAAATTTTTGACTCCATGCTGGCGGTCGGCGAGACAAAAGAGGATTGCTGGAGCGGTTACGACGGCACCGGTTTTATTAGAAGATGTTATCGCTATGGCGATTCAGCCTGCTTAAGGAGGCCCAGATAACCGGTATCGAGATTCACCAGTATGCGCCTTTTGTCACCATTAAAAGGCATGTACAGTTCGGCATGAACTTTGCCGCCGGCGTTGGCGCCATTCAAGGAGTGGGGGAGAAGCACTATTTCTATGAGGACTTCAGTACCCACCCTGTTTCTCAAGGAGAGGAGATCACCGTTATTCCGGCCAAGGAAGTGTTTCGGGAGTCGAGCGGTCTGCCGGTGATGCCTCTGGGCAAAATCGAACTGGTCGTGGCGGTCATGCCGGCGCCGGGATTGAAAGTTAAATTTAGCGGAAATCAGCCCGAAACGGCCGATGGCAAATTGAAATGAAATGTCATCTTTGGTATAATTATGCTAATGATTCCGCCATTTATTCAGCCATTTTTATGGTCTTACGATGTGGAAAAGCTGGACCTAGAGCGAGATAAAAAAAGAATTGTTACCAATGTTCTTAATTTGGGAACGACCAAGGCCACTAAGTGGCTGTTTGAGATTTATAGCCGTGAAGATATCAAAAAAACAGTGGCCAATCCTTTGACTGGAGAGTGGAGCCCAAAGTCTCTTAATTTCTGGAGGATTATTTTTAACCTCCAATAATAATGATGTTTTATAATATTTTAGACCAGAAAAGATTGGACTTACTGCCGATTTTTAAAAATTTTAAAAAAGATTTTTATCTTGGCGGCGGCACGGCGCTGGTTTTGCAAATAGGGCATCGGGACAGCGTTGACTTTGATTTTTTTAAAGAGGGGGATATTGATACACCAAAACTGTTTTCCGATTTGGAAGAATTTTTTCCAGAACATCATTGGCGGATTTATTGGAAAAAGCTTCGGAAAAGTTTCCGGATATTGACCGAAACTTAATTTTAAAAAGCTTGGTCTATTTTGAAGATGTCAATCTCGAACCGATTATGTTCAAGAATGATAACCATGTTGATTTTGAAGAAGTAAAAAAGTTTTTAGAAGAGAAAGTAAAAGAGTTGCCGCTATGAAAAAATTTGCACAAAAAAAGCAAATTAGCCCGAAAACACTGACTTGCTTAAATTTGGTTTGTGGATAAAAAAATTGTAATAGTTGGCGCCTGTTATATAATAAATGTACATGGATTCCACCAAGAAAAAAGAACTGTTGCTTTTGATTGTGGCTGTTATCGTGATTATTGGCGGAGTTTTTTGGTTTTTACCATCACGACCATTCCAGAGCGCACCGCTAACTGCGCAAGAAAAATTTGAACAACTTTTTTTGGCTAATCACTATCCCAAATTACCTTTTGACCGCTACAATAACCTTCGGCTGGTCTCTTCCGGAGGCGATAAAAAGATGCTGACGGCTCTTTTCCAAATATCCCTGGATACCCAAAGTATAAAAGAAGTTTTTGGGCAATATTTTGAAGAAGAGGCGTATGCTAATGTCAAAGAACAGAGAATTACTAGGGGATTTAAACTTTCCGGAGAGATTAACGGTCAGCCGTTGACGATTAGAATGACCAAGGCCGCTGATTCAGAGACGATTTCCAATATAGCTCTTACTTTTCAGCCACAAGATGGGGTGCCAATATTTTCATACGACAAACTGCCGTCAAATTTCCCGGCCGACATTCCAGTGGAGTATAGCACTCTTGTTACTCAAATTACTCAAAACGACACCGTCCGAATAAACGACAAAACCCAGGGAACTTTGGTTATTAACAGCGCCAATACCGGCGACGAAAATTTTGCCATATATCTGAATTACCTGGGGGGACACGACTGGACGATCCTCAAACAACTCAATGACCCGAAGCAAGCGGTCAAATCAATTTTTGCTTCTAATGAAAGTGGTTCCATGGTTGTAAATATCACTCCCGGCCGGTCCCCCGACGTCTCAATTGTTTCAATCTTCTTTCTCACCCCTTAGCGGTAGCAACTCCCAGACCTATACAAGATCCGATCTTGTATAGCCACTAATCAGCCCGAGATGGCCGATTGCAAAAGATGAGATACATCGATTTGCGTTTTGGCTGATTTTGTGCTACAATTAACAGATAGGTTAGCTCTTAAAAAAACAACATTTTTGGCCCTAATGGGCCATAAGGAGGATTTGTGAAAAAGCAGATTTTCGGTCTTTTGTTGATGGTTATGTCTCTGTCTCTGTCTCTGCCCACAGTAGTTTGGGGACAGATAACTAGTCAGGAAGAGATCTTTCCCCAGTTTGCGGTGGGGGGAGGGACAGAGTATGCCGACGGTTTCCGGCTAGTCAGTGGCTGGGAAACCGGCGTGATTGTCAAAAACAAGACCGGGGTTCCAGCCAAAGTTAGGGTTTTGTTTGCTGGTCATCGGGCTGACCAGTTAAGGGGCCTTATTAAGGTGCAGTACCCGGGTGAAAACAGTTTGGCTGACATCACGGATATAGACCCCATGACCAAGGTTCTTTTCTTTCCCTTGGAAGTGGCCCCATTTGGGTCGGTACAGGCCATCATCAGTTGGCCCAAACCAGAGGTAGAGGCGGGTTGGTTGAAGGTGCAGGTGGAAACACCCAGTCAACCCAGATATCCGATAGTCAGTGTTTTTTTGCAATACCGCTACAAAGTAAACAGTTTGGTAACGGGACAGGCCACCGTCAATCCAGGCTATTACAACGGCGTAAACAGGGATATCTCCTTTTACGCCAGGCGGTACACCGGTGCCAATCAGGATCGGTCGGAGACTGGCCTAGCACTGGTCAATTTAAGCTTTAACCGTCCGTCCACCTGCACTTTCACCCGACGAAACCGCGATGGAGGAATCTTGGACTCCTTCAATGAGGTTATCCCCGGCTTGGGACATTTTGCCCGCTTCCTGGGCGAAATGGGGCCCTCTTTGAACCTTATTAATTACGAGGGTTCAATGGAGGTGAGCTGCACCGCAACTGTCATCATCGTGGTCTTACAAATGACTGGAAATGGGTCGAACTTTAACTTTTCGACCATCAACATCGGCCCCTAGGGAGGGGGACGACGGCCACGTCGGCAATATAGAAATATGTTGCCGGCGTTTTTTTATCCACAAAAAAAATTTGTTGATTGTCTTAATCGAAGATATAATAAGACATATGAAGAAGTTTCTATTTATCTTGGCTGTTTTTATTTTCGCTTTGCCAATTGTGGCGTCCGCAGATTTGAGTGCGGGAGAAATAATTGAGGTTGATTTTAGTAAACCAGCTGAACCGGCTTGTCTTACTTCTAACTATAAAACGGCCTTCACTAATGACGGCACACCAATTTATTACACCTTGTGCGATATCCATGTCGGCCAGTATAATGAGGCATTTAACCAGTGGAGCACTAAACTTATTTACGCCGAAGGGCAACCCTTCCCGACCATCAACTGGTCGGCCAAGTTGACCATCGTCAGACCCAATACCTCCAATAAGATTACCGGTATCGCCTCTTTCGCCTCGTATCTAGTTTATGCGGATAATTTAAGTATCGCAGAATGTGACGCTCCGGCTAATGCCGGTCGAAGCATATGCCTTGATGTGGCTCACGCCCCTCTCGGCTCTGCCGACGGCAATTATCAGGATACTTACACTCTGACCGGCAACGGCGTTTTGCATATCTTGGACGATCAGGATTTAGTGAATTTTGGTTTTGATATGGGCTTCACTTTTGATAATCCTCCCTCCGCTCCAACTCAAAACATTTCTCAGAATACCGCTTTCACTGTCAACATTAAGCCGGCGTCGGCCACCCTTTATGTCAATCCTTTGAGTTTATCTTTTAGTAGCGCTGAAAGTAAATTTAGAGATACGGTGTGGATTCAAAATTTTCAAAAAAACGGCACTGGTTTTACTGTTAATTGTACTGCTGAAAATGTCACGGCCGGTTTTACCGGTTTAAAATATCCATGTCCTACTGTGAATATCAAAACCGCTGAAAATTTTTTGATGGAGGTTGACCAGGCGACCGCTCCTCAAACCGGTCAGACTTATGAGGCGGATATTGTCATTACGGCCAGTCCGGATTCCGATACGCCCGGCGGAGTTTTGAATTCTCCCCAGACGATTCATGTTTCTTATGTTAGTTCCGCTACCCCTCCCCAGACCTGTCCGACTGGTTACACCGGCACCTATCCTAACTGTGTTCCCCCTTCCGGTCCCGGTCCTGCAACCTGCACTAGTAATCCGGTTTTGACCGTAGATAAGACCTATATTCCTAATATAGGCAAAGATAATGCGGTGACTTTCACCGGCACTTCCAGTCCGACTGGTCAGATCTATTATTGGCATGGCACTGACCCGGGGAGTAGCACAGATATCTATAATGGTGTGGCCGATGGGACGACTAATTTTAGTAAATTGTATAATGTCAGTACCCAAGGCACCTACACCAGGTATTTCACTTATACCCAGTCCGATGGCGGGGCCTGCACAAGCAATACAGTAACGGTGACTGCGGCCAAGCCCGGCGGCGGCCCCACCTCCGATATTTCCTGCAGTGTCAGTCCAAGCTTTGACAGCAGTGTGCCGTATCAATTTAAGCTCTCGGTCAACAATGCAAAATCTGGGTACAACTACAGTTGGTCGGCACCTTGCAATTGGGTAGCTAATGGGGCGGGTTATCAGACCCTTGATATTGATTGCGGTGGCCAGACGGGCTTATTTAGCGCCACGGTGACCGAAGCGGCCACGGGCAAAAGCGCCACTTGTCCCAACTTTTGTAGTGGCCCGGATTCGACATACTGCCAATCGGCACCACCACCACCACCGCCCGGTTCTGATTTCCTTAAGGCGGCCAAGGGCACGATGCAGACATTTACGGACTGTGACGAAGAATACCCGTATAGCTGTTTTTCTTATCAGCAATGGCGCCCAGTAGAACCCTACGCCAGCACCATTATTTGGCCGGCGCCGCTCACGCTGGAAGATACAGATGGCCGTCGGGCGGTCGGGTTCAAATTTGATGCTGGTTCGTATACCTTTGATGGGGTTAGACAAAGACAGTTTGATTGTACTGGAGACGGCACTTACGAAAAGACCTTGACGGTAACACAATTTACTTTTCCCGGCGACACGACTAACGCCGGCAGCACGACCGATGGCATTTGCAATTATCCCACTGCGGGTACCTATACCGCTCGTGCTCGGGCACTCGATGCTGGTGGTGGAGTGGCGTTATGCGCCACCCCTGGATATGTTGAAAAAATTCTCTGCGAAGGTACGGCCACCATCAAGGTCGGTCCGGTCATACCTCCGACGGTTACCCTAACACACAGTGGCACTTTATATTTCAAAAGCGGTAATCAATATATCCTTGCTTGGGAGGTAACCCATGCCGATTCATGCGTGGCGTCGTCTACACCGGAACATACAAATTGGAAGAATGGACAATCTAAATCTACTCTCGGAGGTACACAGAATATTGGCGGTGTTAATACGACCACTATTTTCCATCTTACCTGCACCGGCCCAGGGGGAACAGTCAGAAGTGAACCTCCGGCGGAGATACGGGTGGGGAGTGATTACTTTAAATATCCCATGAACTTGACTTTGCCGGATTACTGCGCCTCCGGTCCGGCGGCCACCATTGCCTGGGAATATAATGTGCCATCTTCTATTTATAACGGTCAGAGCGCTTACGAAGTGGAGATTGATGATAATGCTAATTTTAACAGTCCGGAAATTAAAACCGGGAAAGTGCTGTCCAGCAATCAATCTTATTCGACTGGAGTCGGTGTCCTACAATACAACAAGACCTATAATTTTCATGTCAGGGTCTGGAACGATTTTAATCAGCCGTCCCCTTCCGGGAGTACTTGGAGCGCGCCGACTACTTGGGATACACCCAAGCATGCTTATCCGACGGCCGATTACACCTTTTCTCCGGCCAGTCCTCAAAGCGGTTCAGCAGTGCAGTTTACCGACCAGACCACTTTCTCCGGCGGTGGAACTCGTGCCTGGGCTTGGAATTTTGGCGACGGCAATACCGCCACTCAACAAAACCCCAGTCACGCTTTCACCAACTCTGGCAGTTATACGGTGACCGATACGGCGACCGATGGCGACGGTTACTCCTGTTCTTCGTCAAAGACGGTTACCGTGCAGTCCTCACCTACGGCGAGCAATCCCCAAGCGTCTCAACCAAATTACTGCGCTTCCGGTCCGGCGGCCGCGGTTAGTTGGACATATTCTGATCCGAGTAATTCTCCCCAGTCGGCCTATCAGGTCCAAATTGACGATCAGTCCTCTTTCAATAGTCCGGAAGTCGACTCTGGGAGAATAACTTCTAGTAACAACTCATATTCAAGTGGCCCAGGTATTCTTCAATTTAATACGACCTATGAGGCAAGGGTGAAGGTTTGGAACTCTCAAGGAGCAGAATCCGCTTGGGTTAAAAGTGGAAGCTTTAAAACTCCCAAACATGCCTACCCTCAACCCGATTTTATCTGGTCTCCTACCAATCCGGCCCAAAACCAAATTGTCCAATTTACAGACCAAACTATTTTCTTTGACTCGGGAGGGGTTGGCCAAAGAAGCTGGGCGTGGACTTTTGGAGATAGCCCCTCCTCAACTATTCAGAATCCCACTCATACGTACGCCGACTCCGGTGTCTATACCGTAAACCTAACGGCTACCGATAAAGACGGCTATACTTGTGATTTTTCTCCGCCTCCAGGTAAAACTATTACCATCAAACCGCCTATACCTATCTGGAAAGAAGTTTCTCCGAAGCCATAGCGTTGCAAAGTTCCGTCAATTAAAAACCCTGTTAACAGGGTTTTTAATTGAAAATAAAGCGATTTCGAGCTACCATTAAGTCAAATGAACGGGAAAGAATTTATCACTCAAAATACCAAAGAAACCCAGAAATTGGGGGGGATTTTGGCTAAAGAAATCGTTAGCAAACCTTCTTCGGAAAAAGCAGCGGTTATTGGCTTGGAGGGGGAGTTAGGAGCAGGTAAGACCACCTTCATAAAAGGTTTCGCCAAGGCCTTGGGAATAAAAGAAAAGATCTTAAGCCCCACTTTTGTTTTGATTAAGTCATATAAAATCGGCAAATCAGCCATACATCCACTCGAAAATTCTCGAGCGACAAGTCGAGGGTCGAGAGTGGGTGGTATGGCTGATTTGCCGACTAACGAATATAAATTTTTAGTGCACATCGAGGCCTATCGCTTAAAAGACCATCGGGGTTTGCTTCCTTTAGGAATTAAAGAAATTTTAGCCGATCCGCAAAACATTATTCTGATTGAATGGTCAGACCGGGTTGCAAAAATCCTTCCCAGGAAATACATCAAAATACACGTAGATCATATTGAAGAAAATATTAGGAAAATAAGAATACGCACCTAATATTTTTCAAATATGGTTGAGCGGTGCAAATAAACGAAGGTTTTGGAAATCAAGCCGGTAACAAAAATTGGGTCGGATTCTTAGACGGGGTACCAATTTTTGTCGGCTTGATGACAAAATCGAGTATAATTTGCCCGCGAAGATATCTTGTAAAATATTAGGTAAGTATTCTTATTTATGAAAAAGTTAATTTTAATCGACGCCAATGCTCTTGTTCACCGGGCTTTCCACGCTTTGCCTCCGCTTACTTCTCCGGAAGGAATGGTGGTCAATGCCGTTTACGGATTTACCTCGGTTCTAATCAAAGCGATTAAAGACATGAAGCCGGACTATATGGCGGCGGCCTTTGATTTGGCCGGGCCGACTTTCCGTCATGAGGAGTTTGAGGAGTACAAAGCGCATCGCGAAAAAGCGCCCGATGAACTTTATGCCCAGATTCCGGTAATTAAAGATATGCTTCGCTCTTTCGGGGTGGAAATATTTGAGCAGGCCGGATTTGAGGCCGACGATTTGATCGGTTCGGTGGCGGAAGAAGCCAAGAAAGTCAAAGATTTACAGACGGTCATCTTGACGGGGGACTTGGACACTCTTCAGCTGGTGGATGACGAAAAAGTGCTGGTTTTAACTTTGCGCAAAGGAGTGAGTGACACGGTTTTATACGACGAGAAAGCGGTTAAAGAGCGATACGGCTTAGAACCGTATCAGGTTACTGATTTTAAGGGACTGAAAGGCGATCCATCCGACAACATTCCCGGCGTGTCCGGAATCGGAGACAAAACCGCCACGGCTTTGCTTCAAGAATACGAAACTATCGAAAATCTTTACAAAGTTATCCACACGCCAGGTTGGACCTTGCAGAAGGGGAAGGGGGTGTTGACGGTTAAATTAGTTGAAAAACTTAAGGAACATCAGGAACAGGCCATTTTCAGTAAACGGCTGGCGACTATAATTCGGGACGTAAAAATTAATTTTTCCTTGGCGGGAATTGACTGGCAGAACAAGTTCAATCGGGAAGAAATTGTCAGGTTACTGAAGGGTCTTGGGTTCCACAGTATTTTGCCGCGCTTGAACAATCTTGGCGTCGGTCCGGAACCGGAAGCAGTTGTGCCTGTCCAGATTGGTTTAGAACTGGAAAACAAAGCAGATCCTAAGTTACCTGTTAAAGCATGCAAAAATGAAAAAGATATTAACGAATTTCTCGATAAATTAAAGCCGGACCAGCCAGTTTATATTTACTACAGTGAAAATAACTTCTATTTTTTACAAAGTTATCCACATGCCAGGTTGGACCTGGTAAAGGTGCCGGTTAATTTGATAAAAAATCTCCGGTCATTTTTCGAAGATGAACAAATACCGAAAAGGGGATATAACTTAAAACCTCTGATTAAAGTACTTCTCGACCACGGCATTCATTTAAAAAATTTGGATTTTGATATTGCCGTGGCTGCTTATTTGTCGCGGTCTGAAACGCGTGACTATGAGATTGATAAAATTTATTTTACTGAATTTGGCCAGTCGTTATCCGACGGCCCCTTGGCGACCATAACCGCTTTGCCCAAATTATATGATGTCTTTTGGGATAAACTTAAGACAAAAAACTTAAATAGGGTTTTTCAGGAAGTTGATCTGCCTTTAGTGCCGGTGTTGGCTGAAATGGAAAGAAACGGAATTAAAATCGATTTGGATGGCCTAAAGACCCTTTCTCAAAAAGTCGAAAAGGAAGTTATTAAATTAGAGAAAGAGATTTATAAAATGGCCGGTGAGGAATTTAATATCAGTTCCCCCCAGCAGCTGGGCAAAATATTATTTGATAAACTGCTTTTAAAAACCAAAGTGCGCAAGACGCTGGGAGGAGCGCGGTCTACTGCTGTCTCTGAACTGGAAAAACTAAGAGACGAACATCCGATTATTGAATTAATTATTCAATATCGCGAATTGCAGAAACTCAAGACCACTTATATTGAGCCGTTTCCTGTTTTGGTTAATGCCAAGGACCAGCGTCTCCACACCACTTACAATCAGATGGGTACGGTTACCGGCCGGCTTTCCAGCCAGGATCCGAACCTACAGAATATTCCTATTCGGACTGAGTTGGGCCAGGAATTTCGCCGGACTTTTGTAGCGGAAGACGGTTACGAATTAATTTCCTTAGATTATTCCCAACTTGAACTTCGCATTGCCGCTTTTTTATCCGGCGACCAAAAAATGCTTGATGCTTTCAGAAGAGGAGAGGATATTCATACCCGCACGGCGGTGGAAATTTTTGAAGTTTCTCCGGAAAAAGTCACCCCCAATATGCGGCGCGAAGCCAAGGCGCTGAACTTTGGCATTTTATACGGCATGGGGGTTTTGGGATTTGCCCGTTCGGCGGGAGTGGATCGTTTGCGGGCTAGGGAATTTATTACCAAATATTTCAAGGAATTTTCAGGAATGGCCCGCTATATTGAGCATCTGAAAGAACAAGTCAGGAAAAATGGCTTTGTAGAAACATATTTCGGACGACGAAGGGAGTTGCCGGAAATTAATTCCGGTCTGCCCCAACTGGTAGCCCAGGCGGAAAGGATGGCTTCCAATGCCCCTATTCAGGGCACGGAGGCGGATATAATGAAACTGGCCATGATTAAGGTTTATGATTACGTTCATGCCGGTCATTTAGAAAGTGAAGCTCGCATTTTGCTTCAAGTCCACGATGAGCTATTATGTGAGGTGAAAGAGGAGAAAGCTCGGGAATTATCCTTAAAATTCAAGGAAATCATGGAGAAGGTCTGGGAGGTAGATGTGCCGATTATTGTTGACGTTAAAATAGGTAAAAACTGGGCGGAAATGAAAAAAATATAATGAGTCATAAAGCAAAAATTTTTATAATTGTTATGGTTGCTATTGTTTTAAGCATGATCGGAATAGTTTTTGGAACAAGAAATAATATTGAAATAGGAGGGGAATTGGCCGGCATGAGTTTGCCGGAGTCCGATCTATCCGGAGAAAGGTGTCAAAATGCCAAGCGGAGACCGGTAGCGGTCATGCTATCGTCTGATCCGGAAACCCGGCCTCTGTCGGGAATAGGAGAGGCGGATCTGGTTTTTGAAATGCCGGTGACCGATGGCGGAGTAACCAGAATGATGGCTGTTTTCCAGTGTGAATTGCCAAGTGAAATCGGTTCAATCCGTTCAGCGCGGGAAGATTTTATTCCCTGGGTGCAGGGTTTGGGGGCGGTTTATGCGCATTGGGGAGGGGAGAAAGACGCTTTGAGCAAGCTTAACGGGGGAATTGTTGACAATATCGATGCCATGAAATACGAAGGGACTTATTATTACCGTAAAAATGACGTCCGTCCGCCGCACAACGGCTTTACCAGTTTCCAATTGCTTGCCCAGGCCAGTGCCAAGTTGGGATACAACTTAGAAAAATCAGCCACCTCTTACAAGCACGAAAAGGGAAAAAGTTTAGAAATAACGGACCCCCCAGCTCTTTATGAAGGTAACTTTTCTGTGCAGTGGAGGTATCAGCAGGACAGTAATACTTATCGGCGCTGGCGTGGCGGGAAAGAGGAAATAGATCACAATACCTCTAAACAAGTTGAGGTCAGCAATGTGGTCTTACTAAAAACAACTTGGTCACCGATTAGCAAGGATTACATTAATGTGAAAACAATCGGCTCCGGAGAAGCGGTTATTTATAAAAATGGAGAAGCGGTTAACGGCACTTGGGAAAAAAGAACCGCCACCGACTCCCTGGTTTTTTACGATTCCACCGGCCAGAAAATTAAATTCACCATCGGCGCTATCTGGATCGAAACCTTGATTAAATGACCCTCTCACTCTATTATGGAACGGATAGTTTTCGAGTTAAGGAAGCAGTAGAGAAAAAGGCCGCTTCTTTTTTGGCTAAATACAAAGACGGTTTGGTGGAGAGGTTGGATTTTGAGAAGGAAAATTGTCTGGAAGAAGTGGAAAATATTTTGAAAAGACGCTCTTTTTTCAATGAGCCGGAATTAATAATCGTTTATGCCCATATTTCCGCCAAGGACTTGCCAAAAAAGAATAAAAAACTTTTTGAACTTTTAACCAAGAAAGCGGAAGAAACAAAAGAATTTGAAAGCATCAAAGGATCTGCCTTGGAAAAGTGGGCTTTGGAGAAAATAACCCAAGCCGGTTTTAGCATAAAATCACTGGCTCTAAAAAAACTGATTCTTCGAGTTGTTTCGCAAGGGCAGTTGTCCCAGGAAATTGATAAGCTGATCGCTTACCAAAGTTATCACGGCAAAAAGGAAATAGACGACCAAGCCCTAGTTATCCACTTACCAGGTTGGACCTGGAATGTGGATAACTTTGCTTTGATTGATGCTATTGGGTCTCGCGATATTAAAAAATCAGTAGCGCTTTTAAACCAAACCTTGGCTGATGGTATGGAGCCGCATGCTGTTTTGGGCCAAATTATTTACCAATTCAGAAATTTGTTGAAGGTAAAGAGTTACACGGCTGCCGTGTATATACACGGCAGCCGTGTAACTGTCGAGAATATTGCTAAGCTAACCGGTCTGCATCCTTTTGTCGCTCAAAAAACCAGCCGACAAGCCAGACAGTTCGAGTTAGAAGAATTAAAAAAGGCCTATCGGTATTTATCGGAACTGGATATAACATCAAAAACCGGCCAAGTTGATTTAACGGCCGGTTTGTTTCAGCTTTTATTGCAAATTTAGGTTGACGGAAAACTGTTTTTAACTTACCCTTTTTGTAAAGAACTTTTACAAGAGGAAAGAGGAAATAAAATGGAGAAAATCAACTCAGAAAACGGAAGTTTGCTTTTTCATGTCCGGGAAGTGGCGAAAAAGCAGCGGCGGTTTGAAACGGCTGCCCAGAGCGTTTCCAGGATGATTTTGGAAAAAGGCCTGGAGAAGAGAATTCACGCCGGCCGGACAGTCTACGATTTCAATTTCTTTCGGCAAGGCAAAAAACACCTTATTGGTTGGTACGACGAAATCAACGATTTTGTTCACTTTATCAAAGATGCCGCCGAAGGTGGTTCGGCTGCTGAGATGGGATTTGTTCTGGTCGGTGAGCCCGGCAATGGCAAGACATTTTTTGTCGATTATATTTGCGAGTATTATCGGCGGTTTCTGGCCTTGCCGGAAAACCGGAGATTTACTTTTAAATTTACCGGATTGGACAAAGCGCTTGGCTATAACGAAAAAGTTGCCGAGCTGGAGTCCTTGACTTTCGAAGATCCGATGATTATGGCGCTGAATCTGTTTGAAGAACGCAGCCAGACGGAATCTTGGCTTATCAAAGCCGGTTTCGGAGAAAAGTATCTGGAGGAGCTTTTTGACCTAAGACGGTCATTGGGCGCTTCCTCCGAATATCTTTTATACGCCCTGAAAGAGCGTTTTGGCGGAGATATCGAAAAGTGTCTGGAGTATGTTAAAGTATTTCCTGTCCCAATGCGGGAGAGTTTGGGAACGGTTACCGGCAAATACTCGGCCGGAGACAAGATTACCTCTTCAGGTACCGACCTGAAAGGAGAGGAATCGCTCCAGCATCTTCTTTTGCTCGGGTTGGACGATCCAAACAAGTTTGATTTGAAGCGCGGCGCTTTGGCGCGGGTGGCTGGTTCCGGTATTCATTTTGCCGATGAGCTTTTCCGCAACAAGAAAGATCTTGTCCAAATTTATCTGCAAGTCATTCAAAACCGAATTGTGGAAATATCCGCTTTTATCTGGCCGATTGATGTTCTGATTATCGGAACCAGCAATAACGACGCTTTCAATCAATTCATTTCGGATAAAGATGAGGCGCCGATTCATGATCGGTGCCGTATTTGCTACGTTTCTCACAATACCGACCACAGGATTCAGATGAAGTTGACTTCTTACATTATTGGCGGAAAGAAACGGACTACCGTTTTAGGCAGTGAGATGCACGAGGATCCAAATTTGAATTACGCCGCTTCTGTCAGCGTGGTTTTGACTCGTCTTCCGCTATCAGAAAAACTTACCCCCGTTGAAACGATGAAATTGGCGGCAGGAGAAACGGCCGGTGAGAAGGGTAACAAAACTTTGAAAGAAGTTATTGATACCGTTAACGCTAATCCGGATGTTACGAAAAGATGGGGGCAAGGAGGCATCGGCTATCGCAATTTGGGCAAAACTATCCAGATTCTGGCCGCGATGCATGAGTCAAACGAAGGCAAATGTCTCTTCGCCAAGGACGTTTTCAAGGCATTCGAAAGAATCATCCTTGATTATGTGCCGGAAGCATCACATCGCGACAAGTTTATGCAAGATCTGAAGATTGCCAGGAAACTTTACCGTGAACAGATCAAAACGGCCATTTTCAACGCTTATCGCGATGACCCGCAGGCGATTCGTAAAGATGTAATGAGTTACGTTAATATGGTTATCGGCATGGACGCGGAAAATTTGGGTCCGGATAAAATGTGGAAATACAAGGATCCGCAAACCGGCGAAATCAAGCCGATTAAAATTGATACGAATTATATTAATAGCGTTGAAAAACGCCTCGGTCTTGCTACCCAGGAACGGCATGATTCGTTTCGAAATACGATTCGCAAAATTTATGGCCAGAAAGTAGCTACCGATCCGAATTACGATTTCATGGATAACCAGGAACTGGTCAAAGCTGTTACCGATGTCCGGTTGGAATCAGATGTGGCTGGTGCGGGTAGTTTGGTTGGCGCTTTGGCCAACCGGACCAATGAAGAAAATGTCAAAATCTATAACCGGATGATTAAGACGATGCTTGAGAAGCTCGGCTACTGTCTGACTTGCGCCTCCGGGACCATTGAATACTATTGCGAAAAAGAAGATGAAAGCTGAAAAGTGATAAAATGGGAAACGAAACATTTGACGAACTTTTAAAAAGAGACGAACAAAGAGTGGCTGACGGTTTCAAAAAGAAAATCAAATTAAAGCGAGTATTAGTCGGCCACGACAAAGTTCTCACTGTTCCTTATGTGGAAGAAGAAAAACTTCTTCACGGCGATTTTGAGCCAACAGGAGAGCATGGCGAAGATGAGGCTGGCCGCGGCGAAGGAGAAATAGGCGACATTATTGCCCGCTCCAGACCGCAAGGAGGTGGCGGCGATTCCGGCGATGATGAAGATGATGATTCTTCGGACGCCGGTGAGGGTAATGGGGGAGAGCATGGTCTGGAAAGCGATATTTTCCAGCTCGGTAAAGAGTTGACCGAAAAACTCAAGCTTCCCAATTTGAAAGACAAGGGGAAAAAAGTGCCGACGGATGACTATATTTACGATTTGACTGACCGACACCGCGGTTCCGGCCAGTTTCTGGATCGAAAAGAGACGCTCAAGAGTATTATTAAAAGCAATGTTGCTCTTGGTCTCGTCAGCGGCGATAACGTCGACCCTTCCAAACTGGCCATCGGACCACATGATTATATTTTTCGTGTTTTGTCAAAGGAAAAGGTCTGGAAGTCGCCGGCCGTGGTTTTTTTTATGAGGGACTATTCCAGATCAATGTATGGTGCACCGACCAAAGCGGTGGTGGACCAGCATCTGATGATCTATTCCTGGCTTATGGTTCAGCACGAAAAGTTGGTCATTCCACGATTCATTGTTCACAATGCGGAAGCAAAAGAGGTTCCGGCGCACAGATACTTCGGAGCTAACTCTAGCGGCGGAACTTTTATTCCCTCCGGCTATAGCAAGATTATGGAGATAATTGTGGAAGAAAATCTGGCGAGGAATTACAACCTCTATCTTTTCCAGGGAACCGACGGAGAGGACGACGATGACGGCCAAGTGGCTATTCCTTGGGTTAAAAAGTTGTTGGAATTTTTTAACCGGATAGGGGTGAGTGTTTTGAACACTTTCCGTGGTGAACAAAAAACCGTTTTTGAAAAATATATCGCAGAAGGCGGCTTTCTTGACCAAAAGGATCTCTTTCGAATGCATGTGATGTCTTCAAAAAATCCAAGCGAGACGGATAACCAAGAAGCGGTCAAAGCGTTGATTGCGCAGGATTAAACAACGGGTGATATTAGTTCATCCGTTTTTTTATTCGCATCTGATAGTCCGCTCCGGCTGGACGAGGTCTGACAGATGCTGTAAGGTATGGTAAAAGTACCTTTAAAAAGAGGTGAGAGATGGAATTAATAGACCAGAAAACGAAGAAAGTTATGCAAGAATGTCGAGTCCGGGCCGCCGAGGCCGGCTTGAAGATCGAAGGAGAAACGTTGGAATATATCGCCACCAACCAGGATATGCTGGAGCTTCGGCCCAAAGGCATGATTCCTACGCTTTATGACTTTTGGGTTGACGATCTGGAAGTGCTTGGAAATAAATGGGTTTATAAAGCATATCCGCATAATGCTTACGAAACGGTCGTAAATACTCATCCGCCGATATCGTTTTATAATGACAACAATCCGGACTGGCTGAACATAATGATTTTCTATCATGTGTTGGGCCATATTGATTTTTTTCAGAACAGCGTTTTTTTCCGCAATACATGGGGGATGGACTTTTGCGGCGAAGCGCTGGCTGACAAACGACTGATTGAGAGAATTCGGGAGGAAAAAGGGGCGGAGAAAAGATGGGTTGATTATGTGGTTGAATTTGCCCGTGGCGTTGACAACCTGGTCGGTTATTACCGTGAATTAGGAGAGGACGATCGGGTGCAGGCCGAAGGGCTTCTTGGAAGTTTTTCCGAAAAAGTAAACTTTTATTTCGGAGATTTTTTACGATACCGCTACGAGGAGAAAACAGTAACATTGAAACTGTATCACGAAGAGCTGGAGCGTCTGAACCGATGTCTAAAAGAGTTTGGGGATAAGCAGGGAGAAATGGCGTTTTTTGAGGACTCATTTTTAAAAAGCCGTTTTCCTGAATTTAATAGTGCTTTTAAAAAGGTCCGTGACAAAAACAAAAATAAAAAGTCTAAATCTACCGATCTTTTCCAGTATTTGACCGAGCATTCCCGTTTTATCAATGAAGAAGAAAATAAATGGATGAAGGATGTCTTAGATGTGGTCAGGCGGACTTCTCTGCATTTCCAGCCGCATTTCAGAACTCATAACTGCAACGAAGGATGGGCCAGTTTATGGCATGAGCGGCTCTACATAGCCGATTCGCGCATAAGTTCTCACGAAGTGGGTTTTGCCAGGGTTAATTCCGGCGTGGTGGTTGATCCGAAGATCGGCTTCAATCCGTATATCGGATTCAAACGGCTTTATGAGTTCCTGGAAGAGTTGGCCGATAAAGGCAAGCTTTCCCGTGATTACCAACTGATAAAAGACATCAAAGAAAGAGAGCGGTTTGATCGGCGGCCGGAAGAAGGGTTTGGCAGGAAAGTGCTTTTTGAGGCGAGGAATAATTTTGACGATGCCATGCTGGTCAATTTCCTTTCTGACGAGGATTTTCAGGACTTCATGGACCGCTATAATCTTTTCAACGTCGGTCGGCGATACAATCCAGATGAAAATGTCATTGAGCATTACATCAAGTCCCGGAGCGGAAAGGAATACCGCAAGATGATGAATGACCGTTTGTATCATCCGCCGTGCATCCTGGTAAACGAAGAAAAAGCGGATAATAAAAACGAGCTGTTTCTGGAGCATGTCTTTGAAGGGCGGACCTTGGTGACCAGATATGTTCCGGCCGCTTTGGAAGGTTTATCTTATCTGTGGGGCGATGTCGTCTGTTTGGAAACAACCGAGTTCGAGTGGGATCCCGAAGATAAGAATCGGAAACTTTTCGATCCGGAGCATGAAGTGGAATACCGGAAAGTCCATGTTCTTTACACCACTGATGGAACAACAACGGAAAGAGAAGAATTGGAGGAGGAGGAATGAACGATAATACGGAACGGGCCATTGAAACTTTAAAAGTTGATCTTGAACACAGTGAAAAAAGACCGGTGATGGATTTTCAGGAATATCTTGATATTGCCAAGGACAATCCCGAAAAGATTTTCCGCAACATTTTCCGGCTTTTCCATGATATGGTTAAAAGCTATGTCGAGAAGGGGGAGGATGAGTATCCTGATGATCCCGAGAGTATCGGTTTTATGAAATATGACTGTTCCCGGCTTTTTGTCCACGGATCGAACAATCCGTTTTTTGCCGACCGTCTTTTTGCCAATCGGTTTGTCCGGCAGGCGGAGGCGTTAAGGCAGGGCTCCCAGCAGAACAGGATTTATGTCTATGAGGGGCCGCCGGGTTGCGGCAAGAGTACCTTTCTTAATAATCTCCTCCGCTCTTTTGAGGAATATTCCAACACGGAAGAAGGGCGGAGCTATGAAATTTTCTGGGATATCAAAATAGGCAATGATCAAGTTCAAGTGCCTTGTCCAAGTCATGATTATCCGATTCTGCTTATTCCCAAAAATTACCGCGTTAACTTTCTGGATAATCTCTTGTCGGAGAAGATGACGGAATTCAAACACCGTGTTTCCAATGACAAGGAGTACGAATGGCTGTTTGAAGGAGATGTCTGCACGATTTGCCGTTCGCTTTTTCGGGGTTTGCTTGAGAAGCTTAACTCTTTGGAGCAAGTTCTGGGAATGGTCAAAATCCGTCCCTACAAGTTTGATCGGCGACTGGGCGAGGGGATCAGTGTTTTCAATCCCGGCGACCAGCCCTCCAAATTGACTTTTTTAAGCGATAAGCAGATTCAAGAAAGACTTGACCGGATTTTCGGAGCTAACTTGGTAAAATATGTTTTTTCCCTCCAGGCCAGAACCAATAATGGGATTTATGTCTTGATGGACATCAAATCCCACAACAAGGGACGGCTTTTGGAACTTCATAATGTCATTTCGGAGGGTATTCACAAAGTCAACGGAATAGTTGAAGAAAGAATCAGCTCGCTTTTTGTCGCCCTGATGAATCCTGAAGACAAAAAAGCGCTGGAAGAAGAGAAAATCGAGTCGTTTCTGGAAAGAATCCAGTATAACGCGATTCCTTACGTTCTTGATGTGCCGACCGAAGTCAAAATCTGCCAGAGCACCTTTGGTGAACAGATTGGCGTGAATTTTCTTCCGGGGGTCATTGAAAACTTTGCGAGAGTAATTATTTCTTCGCGGATGAACGTCGAGTGCGTTTCGCTTAAAGAATGGATTCCGGATATCTCCAGGTACAAAAAATACTGTGACGAGGCCGGTCTTCTTCTGCGGACGGAAATTTATGGAGGGGTTATTCCGTCCTGGCTGTCCGAGGAAGACAGAAAAAAGTTGACGGCCAAAGTCAGGCGCCGCCTTATTGCCGAAGGCGAACAAGAGGGAAAAAAGGGATTTTCGGGGCGGGAATCCATCCGTCTTTTTGGGGAGTTTTTTAGCCGGTATGGAGAAAAACCGAATCTGATCAACATGAACAATGTTGCTGATTTTTTCCGACAGCAAATCGGCAAAGAACAACGGAACCAAAATATTCCCAAGAACTTCATCATCTCGCTTCTGAACTGGTACAATTATAGGGTTTTGAGTGAAGTGAAAGAATCCCTCTACTTCTATAATGAAGAGCAGATCGTGGAAATCGTTCTACATTATCTTTGCGCCGTTAATTATGATATTGGGGCGAATGTTCGCTGTCCCTGGACCGGGCGGACCATAGAAGTGACGGTTGATTTCCTAAAAATTGCGGGCGCTTATTTTGTCGGCAAAGATATAAACGATCAGGAGGCCTTACTGATCGCCGGAGAAGTTCAAAAAAAATATGTTGAAGTGGTTGCGGCGGAAAGGAGCCAAATAACGGAGACCGAACTCTATAAAGAGCTTTTTGTCGCTTGCGTGCGCAATCTGAAAGAAAAAACATTTGAACCATTTCTCAAGAGTGACAACTTTAAGGAAGCGGTCAAAGCATTCGGTACTGGCGAATTTGAGACGTTCGATACGCGTCTTCGGGAGCATGTCGCCTATATGGTTAATAATCTGGTTAATCAGTTCGGCTATACCGAACAAGGCGCGAAGGAAATATGTCTTTATGTTGTTGACCAAAAACTAATCGAAAAGTTTTCTTAAGCGGGTTTTACCCGCTTTTATATTAAACATTTACCAACTATTGCTTTTGTATTATAGTTTATAAAATATCAGTTTCCATGGACTATACGAAATATGGACTATACGAAATTAAGCAAATATTCCGACCTTTCTGATAGAAAGGAAAGGTTTTTATATCGTTTTTTTGAGATTCTCCCCGGAGGGCTGGCTTGGGGCACTTTAGTTTTGATTATTATTGGATCGTTTCTGGTTCCTGTTTGGATGGCCATTTTTATCATTATCTTTGACATCTATTGGTTGATAAAAACCGTTTACTTATCCTTTCACCTCAATCATTCTTTTAGGAAGATGAGGAAGAATATTTCTACGGATTGGCTTAAAAAGTTATCAGAACTGCCGACCCAAGATTATCAGTTGAAAACTGTAAAATCTTGGCAGGATATTTATCATCTTATTATTCTGCCTCGCTACAAAGAAAGCATAGAAATCGTGACGGCTACTCTCGAGGGATTGATTCGTTCTGATTACCCTAAAAATAAAATGATCGTAGTGCTTGGGCAAGAAGAAAGAGCCGGCCAGCAAGCCAATAGCATTAAAGATTATCTGGAGAAAGAATACGGGCACCATTTCTTTAAATTTTTAATAACTGAACATCCGGCCGACTTAGCAGGGGAGTTGGCGGGAAAAGGTTCAAACGCTTCTTTTGCCGCCGAACAAGCCAAGGCGCAAATAATTGATCGTTTGAGTATTCCGTACTCGAACATCATTGTTTCTAATTTTGATGTTGATACGGTAGTACCGTCGCATTTTTTTTCTTGTCTGACTTGGCATTATCTTACTACCCCCGATCCTTTGCATGCTTCTTACCAGCCGGTGCCTTTTTTTGTAAATAACATTTGGGAGGCCCCGGCTTTTGCCCGGGTCTTTGCTTTTTCAACCACTTTTTGGCAAATGATTCAGCAGGCCCGTCCAGAGCAGCTGGTAACTTTTTCCTCCCAGTCGATTAGTTTCAAGGCCTTAGTGGAGGTCGGTTTCTGGCAGCGCAACATGGTTTCCGAGGATTCGCGAATTTTTTGGCAATGTCTTTTGCATTATGACGGTAATTGGCGGACCGTCCCTCTTCACTATCCGGTTTATATGGATGCCAACGTGGCGCCGACTTTTTGGCAAACCCTGAAGAATCAGTATAAACAGATTCTTCGTTGGCATTTTGGGGCGGAGAATAATCCTTACTTCATGTTTGGATTTTGGAAAAACAAAAAAATCCCCGGGAGTTTGAAACGCTATTTCATTTGGACCATGGGAGAAAAAACCCATTCTAGCGCCACCAATGCCTTAATTATTTTTTTGCTTGGCTGGTTGCCTTTACTGATGGGTGGCTCTGCTTTTAATCAAACCGTTTTATCTTTAAATCTTCCTCACTTTACCCGTAATATTATGTTATTGGCGATGTTGGGGTTGATTTCTTCCGCTGCTATTTCTGTTATTTTTTTACCTCCTCGGCCGCCTAACTACGGACGCTTCAAGTGGGTCTGGATGTTTTTGCAGTGGATTTTATTTCCCATTAACTTTATATTTTTCGGGGCTGTCCCTGCGCTTGATGCCCAGACTCGTTTGATGCTTGGCAAGTATCTTGGCTTTTGGGTAACACCGAAAGTTAGGAGCAATCGTAGTATTGAAAAAGACCCTGCAATCAGCTATTCTCCGGTAACAGAGCACCTTGAAAATAAGGAGAACGGAAATGGTTGAAAGAACTCCGGAAATTAAACAAGTTACGATCGATTTTTATAACCGGTTTTGCTATCAATACTGGGAAAGGCATCCCAATGCGCCGGTAAAGTCGATGGAAAAATTCGCCAAAATGCTGCGGGGTCCGAATATTCTTGATTTGGGATGCGGGGGCGGACACTCGGCGGTATTTAAAATGATGGGTATAAAGCTTGGTCTTGGTATGCATTTGAATCCTATCGCAGCAGATATTAGTCCCATTATGTGTCTGGCGGCAAAACAAAAAGGCGGTTTGCCAGCTGTGGTAATGGACCAGGAAAATCTTTGTTTTAAACCGAACAGCTTTGACGGAGCATGGTTATCGAAATCGCTCCTTCATTCTCCTTCGGAAGTCGTGCCGGGGATTCTGGCCGATCTACGGCTGATCCTAAAACCTCGGGGCGTTCTTTTCCTCGGCATGCAGGCGAGCATCGGACAGTATATAGAAACTGAACTAAAAACAACCGAGATCGGCACTAGGTACTATTGTTATTGGCCGACTTATCGCTTACACGGCCTGCTGGAAACTTTAGGTTTCGCAGTGGAGGAGCTGTCTATTCACGGCAAGGACTCCTTAAATAAGAGAAATTACTTCGAAATTTTCGCTGTTAAGGAGTAGAGTTATCCACATCCCAGGTCCAACCTGGGATGTGGATAACTATTCGAAGTGGCGGATTTTTTGGAATTGGGCCAGTTGATTTTTGAGTAAAGGATAAGATGATAATCCCGGATCTTCTTTAAGTAAAAGCTTGGCTTCTAACCGGGCTTTTTTTATTAATTCTAAATCAGTCAGAGAGGCCATAGCCAGATCCGGCATTCCGGATTGTTTGTTTCCGGTAAATTCTCCCGGTCCGCGTAATTTCAAGTCCTCTTCAGCTAACTGGAATCCGTCTTCACAATTTTCCAAACATTTGAGCCGTTTATTTTCGAAGCGATTATCTCCGCCGTTGACCAAAAGGCAGGAGGACTGATGTTCAGCGCGTCCGACTCGCCCGCGGAATTGATGAAGCTGGGCCAGGCCAAATCTTTCCGCATTCTCAATTAGCATGACCGAAGCGTTGGGGATATCGACACCCACTTCCACTACGGAAGTGGAGACCAGAATGTCGTAAAAGCCGTTTTTGAATCCGGCCATTATTTTTTCTTTTTCTTTTGGTTTCATTTTTCCGTGAAGCATGGCAATTTTAAACTGCGGAAAAATCTTTTTAGAAAGCTTTTCGTATTCTTCGGTGACGGCTTTTACTTCCGACCAAAGCACATTCATTTTGTCTTTGCCGTTTTTGGCTTTTATTGTTTCTTGGGGGTTAGCCAGTTCAATGCGGGGACAGATTACAAAGATCTGCCGGCCAGCTTTTATCTCTTTTTCCAGAAATTGATAGGCCTTTTGTTCCTGATTTTTTGCAATTACTTTAGTCGTAATTTTTTTGCGATTTTTTGGTTTTTCTTTAATCAAAGAAATATCCAGATCTCCATAAATAGTTAGGGCCAGAGTGCGGGGGATAGGAGTGGCCGTCATACTCAAGAGATGCGGAACGTGGGCGGAGTTTTTAAGCAGAGCGGCCCGCTGTTCAACTCCAAATCGATGCTGTTCATCTAAAATTGCCAATCCTAGTTCTTTGAATCTGACATCTTTTTGGATAACTGCATGCGTGCCGATTAAAATCCCGATTTCTCCTTTGGCAATTTTTTCTTGCATTATTTTCTTGCTTACTTTTTTCTCTAGACCGTTACGGCTAAATCGGGCCTCACTTCCGGTAAGTAGCCCAATTACTAAACCAGGCAAGTCAGCCGTATGCCCACTCGAAAATTCCCGAGCGACAAGTCGAGGGTCGAGAGTGGGTGGTATGGCTGATTTGCCTAATAAAGAAGTTATTGTGCCGAAGTGTTGGCGGGCCAGAATCTCGGTCGGAGCCATAAAGACCGCCTGTTTTTTTTGGCGGGCTGTTTGGTAAGCAGCTGTTAAGGCCACCACGGTTTTACCAGAGCCAACGTCTCCATTCAAAAGACGGTTCATGGGGTATTTTTTTTCCAGATCTTTTAGAATCTCAAAGGTCGCTATTTTTTGGTCGCCGGTCAGTTCAAAGGGCAAAGAATCAACAAAACTTTTTACTTTTTGCGGTTCAAATTTTATGGGGACAGATTTTAGCTGCAAAGCTTGCCGGCGACTGGCAATTGATTTTAATTGGAATAAAAATAATTCCTCAAAAGCCATTCTTTGTCTTGACTGTTTTGCCTCTTCTGGAGAATCCGGGAAATGGATACTTTTGACGGCGGAATTAAGTGAAGGGAAATCATATTTTTCTAGAACGTGTTTCGGCAAGGGATCAGATGAAATGTCCACAGCAGATAAGAGGGGCTTTATTAAAAAACGGAGATATTTAGAAGTTACTCCTTCTGTTTCCGGGTAGACCGGAACAAGTCGGCCGGTATGAGTCGGAAAGTTAGAGGTGAGTTTTTCGTAAGCGGGATTAGAAAGGTATAATCCGTGCTTATCTAAAGATGTTTTTCCAGAAATACTGACCCGGGTCTCTAAAGGAAGGGAATTTTCCAGATAGGGCTGATTGAACCAGATCGCCCGCACCACTCCGCTGTGATCCTGAACGAAGGCCTCCGTTACCGATCTTCTGTGCCACAAAGAAGTTGTTTTTATTTTTATAATCTCTCCTTGCAGAGAAACTATTTCCCCGGGTTCACGGATTTCTTCCGCCGGTACTTGCCGTCTATAATCTTCGTAGCGATGAGGAAAATGCCATAACAAACCCCTGACTGTTTCAATGCCGAGTTTTTTTAGGCGCGGCAAATTTTTTGATCCTACCCCGGAAAGTTTTTCGATGGGAGTATCGAGAGGAAGCATGGTCTTATTAGCAAATCAGCCATACACCCACTCGAAAATTCCCGAGCGACAAGTCGAGGGTCGAG
>JAUYPS010000008.1 GCA_030695705.1 bacterium
ATGGCCAGTTTTATATTACTTATTTTTCACTCTTTCGGCATATTCCTCCCATCTTTGAAGCTGGGAGGTGGAGAGTAGTTTGGCTTCTTCAATTGCTGATTTAATTTCTTTTAGATCCAGAAAGACGTTTTGTCCTACTATTAGTACTGCCTTAGGAACTTTTTCGCTCAAGGCATTTTCAATAAAAACCTTTTGGCCTCCCGTTAATAATATTTCTTTGTTCTGTCCCAAAAATTTAGCCAGAAGCCGTCTAGTCAAATGAGTTTGTCCATCTCCTGGCTGAACTGTTTCCGTGACTGTATTTTTTGCGACTTCAACTTGCTCTTGGTTATTTATTTCTGGTTTAGCTAAAATTAAAAAAATAATGCCGAAAATCAAAACAAAACGAGTGGCTCGGCAAAGAGAGCAATCCCATCCTAAAATATATTTCTTGGACCACTTTTTTATTCTTCCTCCCCAGCCGGATCCTGGTTCAAAGATGGGCCCCGGGGCGGTATAGTTATTTTCCATATTGATCTTGCTGAAAGGAATTTAAAATTGAGTCCAAATTTCCTGCCAGGATATTTTCAATATTGCTCCAGCTTTTTTTCAAGCGGTGGTCGGTAATGCGATCTTGGGGGAAATTATAAGTACGGATTTTTTCAGAACGATCGCCGGTACCGATTTGCTTGCGCCGTTCTTCGGTGATATTGCCGGTTTGTTCTTCCAATTTAAGGGCATACAACTTGGCACGGAGAACTTCCATCGCCCTGTTGCGATTAGCAATCTGGCTTCGTTCTTCCCGCGAAGAGACGATAATGCCGGTCGGTTTGTGGCTGATACGCACGGCGGTTTCAACTTTATTAACATTCTGTCCGCCTGCTCCTCCGGAACGGGAAAAATTAAATTCCAGGTCATTGGGATTGATCTGCACATCTTGCTCTGTGGCTTTTGGCAATACCGCTACTGTGGCAGTGGAAGTATGGACCCGCCCGGACTTTTCTGTTTTAGGTACCCGCTGAACCCGATGCACTCCCGATTCATGTTTCATCTTTGTAAAAGCATTCGAGCCGCTGATTTCAAAAGAAACATATTTATATCCTCCCAAAGAATTCTGGCTTGAATCAACTAAGGACACTTTCCAGCCAATCTTAGCGGCAAAATGTTTATACATTTCGAAAAGATTAGCTGCGAAAAGGGCGGCCTCATCGCCTCCCGCGCCGGCACGGATCTCGATAATGGCTTCGTCAGTTGGGACCACCAACTTGGGTTGGGGTTTATAAGGCGTATAAGAATAATCGTTCATAGTTAAAGATTAAAATTCTAAGGTAATGTATCTATTAAATTGACTGGAGTCCTGATGCGTCCGGACTAAGGTATTAGGGAATCGGCGCCGGCATTCTTCAATTGCTATGCTAAGCTGATTGTCGTCAATTTCAAAAATACAGAACAGCGGTTTTTTATCTAGGCGTAGGATCTGGTCCAGTAGTTGGCGGTATATGTCAAAACCATCTCGACCTCCGTCCAACGCAATATGCGGTTCAAAATCCCGTACACTGGAGTCCAAATGAGCGATGCGCTCACTGGGGATGTAAGGAAGATTGGCGGCGATAATATCAAGTGGCGTGGAAATGGGCGAAAGTAAGTGTCCTGGTAAAAAACATATTCTATTGTCAACATTATGTAACTTAGCGTTGTGTCTGGCAAGGGCTAGGGCGGAGGTTGAGATATCAGTCGCAAATACTTTGGCCTTAGGAAAGTTGATGGCAATAGTCACGGCAATAATACCGGAACCGGTACCAATGTCAGCGATGCGGAAAACTTGTTTTGGGTTGTATTCCCGGCACCACGCCAGGATTTTTTTAACAATAAATTCCGTTTCAAAACGAGGAATTAGAGCGCGCGGATCTATGGCAAATTTTACTCCGCAAAAATCTACGGACCCTTCTGTGTATTGGATAGGTTCGCTCATCTACTTCTTCACACGGACTTTTTTCGTTTTTGGAGCTGAAAGAGTAACACTCTTTTCGAGTCGCTTTTTAAACTTATCTATCCGTCCACGAGTATCTAAAATCTTTTCTTTCCCGGAGTAAAAGGGATGGCATTTGGAGCAAATTTCCACATCAAGTTCCGGCTGGGTAGAGCCGGTAGACCAGGTATTGCCGCAGGCGCATTTTACCTTGGCAGTCGGGTAGTATTGAGGATGAATCCCTTGTTTCATTAAATAGGAGTATATCAAATCTTGATTTTTTGTTCAAGTTTGGTATACTTTCCCAGTGTCATTGTTTGTTATGGAAACTATACCAAATCAATCTGTCGAACCAAATATTCCGCCTTACGAAGACATGGTTAAAGCTGGCATGCATTTTGGGCGCAAAAAATCCGTTTTTAACCCAAAAATGAAGCCCTTTGTTTATGTGGCTAGGGATAATATCTATATTATTGATCTGATCAAAACCAGGCAGGGATTGTCTGAAGCCATGGAATTTTTGAAAAAATCCATGGGGGACGGCAAGCTGGTTTTATTTGTCGGACTCTCTGCGCAATCCGCTGATCTGGTTAAGGACTTAGCGGAAGGACTAAATATGCCATATGTTATCAATCGCTGGCTCGGCGGTACTTTGACCAACTTCAAGACCATCATCTCCCGGGTTAATTACTTAGAATCATTGGAAAAAGAAATGGCTTTGGGCGGATTTGAAAAGTACACCAAAAAGGAGCGGATCATGAAAGAAAAAGAAATGGCCAAACTTCGCGTAAGATTCGATGGGTTAAGAAAACTGACCAGATTACCCGATACAATTTTTGTGGCTTCCGTCAGAGAGAGCGATATGGTTTTGAAAGAGGCCAAGAAGTCCAAAATAAAGACAGTCGGCTTAGTTAACACCGAAAGCGATCCGACCCATTTGGACTATCCGATTCCTGCCAATGATAACGCCCGCCGTTCCATCGAGTTAATTATTAATGCCATCAAGAACTACTTAAAGTAACTTGTTAGTCATATGTCTGACGTTGATAAAATCAAAAAAATCCGCGAAGCCACCATGCTCTCAGTGGGGGAGATTTCTAAGGCCTTAGCTGAGGCCGGTGGAGACGAACAACGCGCTTTGGAGCTTCTTAAGGCCCGTGGAGCAGAAATTGCTAACAAAAAATCATCCAGAGAAATAAAAGAAGGCGTAGTGGAATGTTATATTCACAACACCAAAAAAGTCGGAGCAATTATTGAGCTAGGATCCGAAACTGACTTTGTGGCAAGAAATGCAGAGTTTCAGCAGTTAGCTCGGGACTTAGCGATGCAAGTCGCTTCGATGAATCCCCAAAGCGTCGAAGAACTTTTAGCCCAGCCCTTTATCAAGGATGCCAGCATGACCGTTTCCGACTTAATTACTCAAAGTGTGGCTCGTTTGGGTGAAAACATTAAAATTGGAAATTTTTCTCGTTTAGAGATTTAGTATTTTCCATTTAGCATCTCTTATATTAATATGTATATCATTGTTCCCTTGATAATTATCGCTGGGTCAGTTGCCATAATGGCCGCGATCGTTTGGCGGAAATTTCCTTATCTTAAAAAATTGCCGATCGACTCGGCTTCTCCGGAGATTGGTCTTTGGACAGGATTTTTCCCCGAGGCCGGTCATTATCTGAAGAAAATAGATTTCCGTTTGTATCGTGATTTGTTTTATAAAGAGTTGGAAAAGTTTTTGAGGCGCTTGCGTGTGGTTTCTTTAAAACTGGATACTTTTACCCATCACCTTATAGACAAGATCAGGGCTAATGGGAATGGAGCAGTGGAACATCTGACTCCCAAATCGGAATCAAAGGAAGCAGAAGTACCTGTAGTGGTCATTCCGGTTTTATCTCGGGAAGAAAAGCAGAAGAAAGACGAACATGCTTTGATTATCGAGATCGCCAAGAATCCGAAAACCCCGGAACTTTATAAGAGGTTGGCTGATATTTATATTTTGACAGAAAATTTCGCCGATGCGGCCGAAGCCCTAAAGACGGCTTTAAAGTTAGATCCGGAAGATAAAAAAACTGAAATAAAATTAAGGGCAGTGGAAAAAGCATTGCCCATGTAATTAGGCCGGAGTAGCTCAGGGGTAGAGCAATTCTTTCGTAAAGAATAGGCCGTGAGTTCGAATCTCACCTCCGGCTCCGGTTTGCCGATGTAGCTCAATGGCAGAGCAACACTTTTGTAAAGTGAAGGTTGTCGGTTCAAGTCCGACCATCGGCTCCAAGAGATTAAAAAGAGGGCAGGTACCGAAGTAGTCAAACGGGGTGCGCTGTAAACGCACTGGCCTTGTGCCTTCGGGGGTGCAAATCCCTCCCTGCCCACAAGTTAGTTAAAAAACAGGTGCCGATGTAGCTCAGCGGCAGAGCAACTCCATGGTAAGGAGTAGGTCGTGAGTTCAATTCTCACCGTCGGCTCAGTCAAGACAATTTAAATAAAATTTTATGCCACAAGAAAATCTAATCAAACTGAAGTGCGGTAAGTGCAAGCGGTTCAATTATTTTACCACCAAAAACAAAAAGAAGGTGGAGCGTTCGATTACTTTAAGTAAATTCTGCAAGTGGTGCCGAGCGCATACCGAACACAAGGAAAGCAAGAAATAAGCCATTACAAGGGCGACCCTTGTAATGGGGGCATAGGCTAATGGCAAACTGTCTCTCTCCAAAAGAGAATTTCCAGGTTCGACCCCTGGTGCCCCCGCCAATAATTACAATGGGCATCTTTGCAAGTCTTTGCAAAGATGCCCATTGTAATTAAAAAGCCCTCTTCTTGAGGGCTTTTGGTATTTATTTAGACCGGTTTTGGGATAAGCTTTTTCAAACTTAAAAGCTTCCCTTTTTCAAAATAGTCGCGGAGTACATCGTGGGGGAGCGGCCGCACGATAAAAGGTCCGGCATCCGGGCCGTCCGCCGGAATACTGACAACGCATGGGCCAGTGTTATTAGGCGGGAATCCGCCAACCGAACCATACTGGTTTGTGTGAACGCCGGCCGCGCACATTACATATTTGTGCCGTCGGGTCTCTGCTTTGGCATAAAAGTGTTTATCGCCAAAAAAGGCAACTGTGTAAAACTTCATCAAACCATAGGTGTCATCACCTCGCGCCAAGTCGATTTTGAGTTGAGCGGCCAGAATGTCTGACCATCCCTTTTGCCGTGCCGGCGAGGCATGGACGCGGAGGCCCCATTCAAATCCCGTCGGGGACTTAATGGTGCCCCAACCGAAGGTTACATTTCCATAACGTGGAGCGCGCACGCTTTCATGTAAAAAGTCAAGATGTTCTTCGGTGTACTTTTGCCACTCCGGAAGCTGTAGTAATTTATTTTTTAGCTCCCGTGCCATGTGGTCGCCTTCCAGGTCTTTCTGTTCAAGCGAGTTAACGCGGTGATTACCGTTCGGAAAATTGTGGACTCCCAGATCGCGTGTGTCAGTCATGTTTTTATTGATTTTACTGATACCGCGGATAGTAAGCCCGGATTTTACAAATCTTCCTAAAACTGCGCTATAGAAGTCAACATTTGGTTCAATATGGCGATCAAAGAGTTCGACCATCTGGTGGAACGGAAAGTCCTCACCTTTTAGATAGAGCTGGGCTACATTAATGCGGTGCAGTTCTTCAGTTAATCGCGCCACTTCTTTCATATCGCCTTTTTCGGCGGCTCGTTGGATATCTCTAGTCATTTGCCGAAGCCAGCGGTCTATCTGGATAGTAAGCATCTCATTCGGGTCGGGCCGATACCGCGGGTTAAACCACAGATCTCCGTTGGTAGCATCGTCCATTTCTGCGGTGAAGTGGAAAGGACAGTCGTTGGGATTAAGCATTCCTTCCCGCCGCAATATTTCGATGGCGGCCTCTGTTGACCCTAAGTGAATTCGGTTTTTAGGGTCCCAAATTTCTCGTCTGTCAGGGGCGCCGATGTGGTTGTCGGAATTGAGAAAGCCGTTGATGTATTTTGTTTCTGGATACGGATAGGCGAAGTTCGTTGAAGCGTTGACTTTGGGTGTGCGATTGATTTTGGCAATCGGTACTGAATCCGCACTTACTAGGCCGTCCGTGCAGGAAATGATAAGCATACCGGGCTGGAATTGGGGGTTTTTGATGCACTGTTGAACCGGATGGAGATTTCTGGTGGTATCCTTAAATTGTTCTTGAAGATAGACATCATCGGCCAGCATAGGTGCTTCGTGGACAAATTTGGTGATGGGCTGACCATCTTTGGAATCTTCGCGGCCGACAAAACGATGGTTCAAGGGATAAGGAGAACAGATCACCGTGATATCAGCCAGAGTGTCTTCAAAAACTTCAGCTCCATAGCTATCCACATACGAAGCAAGATGGGTGTCGCTTACCTTAACATTATGAGGAATGTGAATCTTGATGGTTTTGTCGCCTACTTTAAACCGCGCGCTTCCTTGGGTGACTACCGTGCAATTTGGGATCACCTCTTGTATTTTGGTTACAAAAAGAGCGCGGATACGGCGACGTTGATAGTTGCGGTCTTCGTCGCTGAAGTTTGTGAGAATGGAGATGGCCAGCTGTTGCGAGAGTTCTCCTTGCCGCCGTTCCCAACGATCAGCATCATCCCAGTTTTCATCCTTTTCAGCTTTGGCTCGGTGCCAGTTGACAGTCTGCATTTCGCTTCTAAGTTGATTTTGTTTCTGGATACTCATGTAGCGAAGTTCGGCGTTAGCCGCTTCGGCAATCAACTCTTCTTCCTTATAGCCCAAAGTATAGAGCACCGGACCGTTGAATTCAGGGCCTTTTGGTCCATGAGTAATCTTTTTTAAAGCATCCAAAATACCAAGAAACCGTGCCGCAATGTTTTGATAAACCGCCTCGTCATTAGGGCGTTCTTTCATGATGCGGGCCGCTTCCGCGCGATAGCTTTCTGGCAAATGTTCCAACTTGATATGGATGCCGGATGCTTGGGCTCGATAGATATGGCCGACACCGGCCGTCTTTTTCATATACAGATCAATAAGATTAGTTATGATCACGCCAGATGACCGCCGTTTTTTAGCATCCGAAAGGGCGCGCCGCAGGGGGTTGTCTTCAATATTGGGATCAAAGACGATACCGATATTAGCGGCGTTGAGAACTGGGATTGTCCAATCTTTGTCTGCCTTAATTTCAAAGGGATGCTCGTAACTATTCAATGGAAATTCAAAACGTTCGGCATTAGGCCCCAACTCTTCGGTGATCAGACGACCAACGCCGGCGATAAAACTTGCGGAAATATGGGCGTCAGAAAGTCCTCGGCGAAGTTTCGTTTGTCTTTTCCATCGCTTTTCTGGAATATATGAGAAATATTGTTGACGGAATTCATCCAGAGGCAGGCGGTTGCGAATAGCTCGTTTATGTTCCCGTATTACTTCTGGCGTCCAGATCAACTTGTTGATTCTTTGTGCCAAGTGTCTGATAGTAAACTGCAGTCCGTCGGAAAGTTTTTCGGCAAATTCTTCATTAATAGTGGTTAGAATATGGGCAACGCCCTTATCCCGAACCAGCCATCTTTCTTCCACTAACTTGCGGCATCTCGCCTCAAGTCCCTGTATGACCCAGATGTCTTTTGCTGGTTTAGAGTTCTCTTGTTCTGTGGTCTTTGCGGCCGCAACCGGCTGATCGCCTCTTCCAAAGAGCTCCATTGGCGCCCCCCATCCCAGAGGAGTAGAAATATCCACAAAACCTATGGCTTTAATCCTGTCGGCAGTTAATTGGCTGGTGTGCATTCTTATGGCATTTTTCGAAGTATGGCCTTTGAATCCGGCTTTCTTTAATTCTGCGACAAGCTTTTCGTGAGTTTGCCGAAGTTGCCTCCGTCCTTCGCCAGTTTTCGTATTATACTTGTTAGATTCAAGTATAGCGTTTATAAGTAATTTGTCGGTTTCATCGGTCCAGAGAGTTGATTCCTGCCTGTCTCGGGAAATATTGTATTTTGACATAACCTGTTCAATCCTGCCTCTGCTGCATTTAAACCGTTCTTCCATGGTTTCCCAGGAATCATTGCGATATTCTCGGAGTTCTTCGATTTTTTCCGGAGTCCATTTTTTTGCTGCTTTTGTTTTGTTTGTCGCCTTATCGCGGTCCCTATGAATGTCATTTTGCCCCATAACATGTTTTATGGCTTTCCAGGTTTTTCCTCGTAACTTTCGGAGAATTTTACTTTTAAGTTCATTACAGTTTTCCCGTAACCATTCGATTCTTTGTGGCGTCCAGTAGGAAATCTTTCCGCTCATGATTATTAGTCCTTATCAAATTTTTTAAAAAACTTACCTTTAAAGGCATCGTAACAGTTGAAAATTCAATTTCAATCTTGACACCACCGAGTTATCCACAGTTTTGGCTGGAAATCTGTTTTTTTAAAGTATAACCTTGAAAAAACGAACTTTAAAAATACTTTTTGGAGAATTAAATGTCAATTTTGACTCTAGCGATTATAGTTGGTCTGCTTACTTTAAGCAGTTCCGGATTTTTCCTGAAATATGTTCTGAAATTCGATTGTTCTATTGCGAATTGCCTTACCCCGCTGGCGTTCACTCTTATTGGAGTGATGGTTTCAACTCAGCTTAAAAGTTTTAGCGAGGCGGTTGTCTTTTTCGGAGCAGCCATCATTCAGTTTGCCTCTTTTGTTTTCAGCAGCCGTTTCAGACAAAGGAGTTCGTTTCTTTGGATTACCTTAGCTTCATTGGCGGCTAATGGAACCTGGTACGCCACCATGAATATTTTGGCCGCTTCCGGCGCTTATTGGCTTCTTTTTGTTCCGCATATTCTTGGCATTATTGCCGGCAGAACGATCGGAGTGGTTTGGGCCAGTTATATTGAGCGGACATTCAATTTGAAAAGCAATGCAGTAGCGGATAACCGGCTGGCTCCCGGTCAAAGGTTGGCTTTACTGGGACGAGAATGGTCCTTCTGGGTCTTAGTTTTAAGTTTGCTCTGTTATCTAGTTTACGGCTATCTATATTTTTCTCCCGAAATCTTTATTTCTGTTCTAATAGTGATTGGACTGGGACTTTTACAAAACTTTTCATATGCCCTCAGCTCCAGAGCATCTGCGAGGGGAAACAACTGGTACATAGTGGGGACAAGTCTATTTGCCGGGGCTACTTTCTATTTCAGCGTCATTTATCTCTTCACCCAGAACATGTCTTGGAGCTTGTTCATCCCTTATACTCTTTCTACTACCATTGGAGCGAATATCGGAACCTTCTTCTCTATGGTCATAGAGTGGGTCGGAAAACTTTCTCCCGATAAGCATTTGGAAAAGATGAGTGAAGTTAAGAAAGAGGGAAGTGGACAAAGGCTGCCATATTTTGTGATTATTGGCTTGGCGACAGTTTGGATTTTTTTTCAAGAAAATATTTTCCAGGTTCTTGGTTATTCGGTTACTCCTCTGCGTTTTCCCATTTCGGCTGTGACGATCGAGCTTCCAAGAACCATAGTGATGTTTTTTGCTTCATTTGTTTTTCTCTTTAGCGAGCTGCTGCATACGGTGAACAGCAGGGCAGGAAATAGGAATCATACCGGCTATCATGTGGCAACTTGCGTGCCTAAGGGACTGATGGATTTTTCTAGAATCAGTTACATTGCTTTAAACAGCCGGATACCCGATGTGCTTCCCATTAGTATCTTGGCCGGATGTCTCGGCTCTCTCTACGGTAAAGATATTTCTGAAAAAATTGAGAGATGGCTGCAGGCACGAATGGATGTTGAGCCGGTTAAGAAGCCGGCTCTCTCAAGTTAAACAAATCTCGCTTCTCGCGGGATTTATATTTTGTGGGGCTATTCTGTTTCAATAGTGAGTTTTCGAAATTTTGGTTTTTCAGGAGGAGTGGGTCGGGAAAAAGTTTTTCCTTTACTGTTCTCAATCTCTTTTATGAGATTTTCGACGTCCTCAACCTTGTAGAGGCGGTAGTTGTTCAGGGGGTTACGGTGGGCGACTAGCCGGCCTTTTTGATCCCAGTTACGAATCGTCAAGGGGCTGACTCCGAGAATTTTGGCTACTTCGTTTACGGTTAGATATTGTTTGGGCATAAGAGAGAAATTTTACAATTAATGTTTATTAGTAAAGTTTTTTAAAAATTTTTACTCAACTTTTTATGATAAGTTATCAAACTTTGGGCAGAGGAGTTTAGTAAGGTTTTATATCTAATATTATATTTCTACTTTGCAGTAAGCGCAAATGGTCAGTTGTTGATAACAATTTCCGTAAAATAAGCGGCACTTTTTGCAATCTAGTTTCGGAACTAAGAAAAATGTGTGTGGTGGGAGAAGTTATCAACAGAAAAAAGTTTCTTGATGCTATAATTTTGATAGCCGAATGATTTAAAGAATCAAGGAAAGAAAGGATTAAACAGATATATCGGATAGTATATCGGATAAAACGTAAAAATCTTTTTCAAACAAGGATAAGTGAATAAAAACCCGCCCGCTGTTTTCCGTGGAAGGTGACAGCGGGCGGGTGGAACGCTTTGCCTTTGGCTCTACCCGTAAGGAGCAGAGTTTGAGCTTTTAAATTATAGCAAAAAAAATGGGTTTTGTTCAATACATTTCTTTGGCTGAAGCATCTAAACTCTCTCCTTATTCCCAGGAGTATTTAAGTTTACTGGCGCGGCGTGGAAAAATTTTTGCTAAAAAAATCGGGCGTAATTGGTACACTACGCGCGAAGCGCTTGCTGATTATATTAGCAAACAAGATATTATCGAAAATGTTTCTGCCACGCTTGTTTCTGCTTCTTCTGATGACGAAAAAAATATTCACGCTAAGCACTCGCAAATTTTTGAAGAATTTGAAAAAGTAAATGTTGAGAAGTCGGCTCCTGTTTTTTCGCCTCCTGTTGTGCCGGTACAGAATATTCCTGTTCAACAACTTCCTGTAGTTGTACCCGATCAACATGCCGCCGAATTAATTGAAATTAAAAAAAGAGAAGAAGAAATTGCCGGAACGCAAAATGTTGTTTTTGAAAAGTTGGACAAGCTTTCCGGTTCGCTGGAAAAATTTGCCCGACAGATTACCGAAAAAGTCAGCAAGCCGGTTGAACATCCACATCCTGTAAATTCTCTTTATTCCTCTGGCTCTTCCGGCCGCGGAATGTTCAGGATGACAACAGTGATGGTGACGGTTGTTGTCATCCTTTTTCTTTTGGTTGGAGGATTTGGTTTTGGACAAACTGATTACGTTGCCCGTCAGATTAAAAAGGCCTTCAAAGATGCCGATACTTTGCAGGGATACTTTCCGGGCACTCACGCCAACGAGGTTTTGGTCTTAGATAAAAATGGCAACGTCTCTATTTTTGGACATATAGAAACCCAAGGCCAGTTACGTTCCCATGCTCCGGAAGGAGTGGCTCCGATTGTCATTGACTCTGTTACCAAGGTAGAAAATTTAAATGCCGACTATTTTGACGACCTTGACTCCAAGGACTTTACTCTCGCTTTTGTTACTAAAAATGGCAATGTTACCCACGAAGATGTTTTTCTGGAAGGCAATGTAGAAGTGGGGAAGACCCTTACGGTCAAAGGCGCTGCTAAACTGCTTGATTCCCTCACTGTCTATGGGAAATTAGGAGTCTTTGCCGAAGCGGTTTTCGGTAAAGACGTAAAACTGACGGCCGGTAACTTGCAATTGGATAAAGGTCATGCGGTTCTCCAAGAGGGGAATCTTAAATTGGCTACCGGCACCATCGAAATTAACAACCGCTCTTTAATTAAAAATTTAAATGCTGAATTTTTGCAGGGGACGCAACCTTCTGATTACACTCTCGATTTTGTGGTTGGCAACGGCGATTCCACTGATCGCGTAGCATTCTTCAATGGAGGTCTCTATGGCGGAGATGGAGCTTTTTCCAGTTTGGGAGTGGCGGGTGATGTCAGTATCGGCAGTGAAAATGATGACGACAATACTGTTTCTATTTTCTCCAAAAAATTTGACTTGGATCGTTTGGGGAATATTACTACATCGGGCAATGTCGGAATTGGCGGTACATTGTCTACCGGTCCGATAATTTCTAATTTGATTCCTTCCGGTTCTTTTGATCTTGGTTCATCAACTAATCGTTGGAATAAAATTTTTGGTGCTACCGGCGATTTTACCAATCTGTCTGCATCTAGTTTAACCGTATCCGGCAGCGCTAACTTTACCGGTACTTCCAGTTCTTCTTTTCGCATTAACTCTGATAACACCGCCTCGGATTCGGAAGACAGCTATCTTGCTTTTGATCGCGGTAATTTTGCTAACGGCAGTTTGAGACAGCATGCGATGATCACATGGAACTCAACTGCTAAACGTTTTGATATCAATCAGCCGATTCATATTTCTAGCTCATCTTTTACCGCTTGGGGGGATATCACTCTTGGCAGTATTTCTTCCAACGCTCTCACTCTTAATACCTCCACTGTTTCTATTCCTAATAATTTAAATTTTGATTCTAATACTTTTTTCCTTGATTCAACTAACAATCGGGTTGGTATCTTAACCATCGCCCCCTCCACCGTCTTTGAAGTCCAAGGCACCGCCTCCGCCTCTTACCTGCTGACCGGCAACACTCTGCAGGTAGGAGGATTCTCTTCCGCGGCTTACAGCCGATTCGGGACGGCTACCGCCACTCAGACCGCTTTCATCACCACCACCAACGACCTCTTAATCTCCGGGGACTTAGAAGTAGACGGCAAAGTCTTCTTTGACGACACCGCCTCGGTTGCTTCCAACTTTGAAGTGGGAGGATATGCCTCCATCTCCAACACCCTCTATGTTTCCACCCTGGGCAAGACGGGTAATGTGGGGATAGGGACCGCTTCTCCCAATGCCACTCTCTCTGTCATCGGCTCTGGCTCCTACTCCGGCCTGCTCACTCTCACCAATCAAGGTGCGGTTCACACCGGCTCTTGGCCGGACTTTATCGGTACCAACGGCACCACCCTCCTCATCAATCCCTCCTCGGCGGTGGCGGATGGCAATCTCCTGACCATCTCCGTGGCTTCCTCTCCCAAGGTGGTCATTGACGCGGAAGGAGACATCTTTGCCAAGTCCCTGACCTTGACCGGCACCACCACCCAGGCCACCACCGTTACGACTGGTAACTTAACCGTGGAAGGCAATACCACTCTGGGGGACGCGCAAACCGATGTGATCAAATTAACCGGCATCATCCGCCCTTTCTCTCTGACCACCTTCCCCCTTCTTGTCCGCGCTTCCACTTCCCAGACGGAGGATGTCTTCCGGTTTCAGGATACCAACGCCAACATTCTCCTTACTCTCGACCAAGGTTCCGGCCTTCTGACTGCTTCTTCCGGTTTTAACTTTGCTCTGGGAGGATCCACAGCGACAGTTTCTTACAGCCGTCTTGGCACCAACACCACCACCTATTCCTCCGACCTTAGTAAGTTCAATGATCTGTTGATCTCCGGCAACCTGGAGGTTGACCTCAAGTCCTACTTTGATGCCCCCGGAGAATTCCAAGGCACCGCCTCCGCCTCTTACCTCCTGACCGGCAACACCCTGCAGGTAGGAGGATTCTCTTCCGCGGCTTACAGCCGATTCGGGACGGCTACCGCCACTCAGACCGCTTTCATCACCACCACCAACGACCT
>JAUYPS010000022.1 GCA_030695705.1 bacterium
GAAAAGCCAGTCCTTGGGAGAATGGCTACCAAGAATCATTTTACAACCAGTTCAAAGTTGATCTGGGAGATCCCAATCGATTTGAGAGTTTAGGAGAATTAATCTATGCTGTTTATCAGACGATCCATCACTACAACAAAGATCGAATCCACACAATTTTAAAAACTTCGCCGCAAAAATATTTAAAAAGCTACTACCAAAGTATGCAGAAGGTGTCTTAAAAAACCAGACCTTCCATATCCATAACCGTAAAGCAGGAAATATATTTCTTTGGAATTAAAGTTCCATCAAAATCAAAGACAACAACGTGGCTTGGTTGATGCATCCAGACATCCTTTAATTTTTAAGTTGCGAATTTGAAGTTACCGTATCACTTTGTGAGCAAAAAACAATTTTGACACCCCTGGCTTCAAGTGTTAATATTTTCTTACCGCTTTTTAATAATTGGAGGGTATGTGAAAAATTTCATCTGGCTGTCCCTAGTGGTGGTGATTTTGTGGGTAGTCGTGTTTATTACTGGCATGGGCCTTTTTTCTTATGCTTTTGGTTATATTCCCACTAGTGCTGTATCCGTTGAATTGCCGGGATTTAAAACACATCGCAGTAAGAAAATGGACGTTGAGTTTAGTTACCCGGAGATATTGAAAGTGCGGGAAAAAGATGATGTTATTACCCTTGAACATAGTATTTCGTTTGAACATTTGGAACCTTGCGATGCGACCGGCCTACCGCAATACCAGAAGTCCAAAAAGATCCTTGATTTTTACGCCCAAATTACCATTCTTCCACTAACTCCGACAGAACTTTTTCTTAGAGAGGTAATGCAGTTTGACGATAATGGCAAAACTTTGGCACCGAAAAATACCTTGCGAGTAACTTACGGAGCGCTTGATGGTTTCCGAGTGTATAATGGGAATAATCATGGCTGCGGTCCCTATTCTTATTTTTTCCAGATAACCGACGAAAAGGTTCTGCGGGTTGATCGTTGGCCGGCGCCGGAATTCAGGGAAGTTCCCGAGGCGGATAAGCAAATCTACAGTAGATTGCGCCAAATTATTTTGCCGGAAAAAGAAGAGCATATCTTTCGAGAAGTCCTTTTATCTCTCAAATTTAAAAAGTAATATCTAGCGGCCAAAAGGCCGTTTTATTTTGCTTAGTTTCTTTTTTATTATATAATTTACCATGCGAACAAATATCATTGATACAAAAAATAAAGCAGGGGAAGAGGTAGAACTTTTTGGCTGGGTGCATAACCGGAGGGATCACGGCAAAATTATTTTCATTGACTTGCGCGACCGCTCCGGTGTGGCCCAAGTCGTCTTTACTCCAGGTGAGGCGGATTTATATAAAACAGCCGAGACCCTCCGCTCGGAGTGGGTTATTCGCATAGTTGGGAAAGTGGCCCAAAGGCCGGAAAAGATGGTCAATAAAGAAATACCAACTGGAGACATCGAGATCCAGCCGATAAAATTAGAAATTTTGAATGAGTCGGAAACCATGCCATTTCCAATCGACAACGACGGCTATGATATAGACGAAGAAGTAAGGTTGAAATATCGTTATTTGGACTTGCGCCGATCACGTTTGCAAAGAAATATAAAATTAAGGTCAGATTTTATTGAAAAAACCCGTCAGTTTTTGTTTTCTAAAGGTTTTCTGGAGATTGAAACACCTATTTTAAGCGCACCGACCCCGGAAGGATCAAGGGATTTTGTGGTGCCTTCTCGTCTTAACCCCGGAAAGTTTTTTGCTTTGCCGCAAAGTCCTCAGCAATACAAACAGCTTCTGATGGTGGCGGGCTTTGAGAAATATTTTCAAATTGCCCGATGTTTTAGAGACGAGGACCTAAGGGCCGATCGTGGTTTTGAGCATACCCAAATAGATCTCGAGATGAGTTTTGTAAATCAGGAAGAGGTGATGGCTTTTGACGAAGAAATGATTACCAGCGTGGTTGAGTCTTTGGGCTACCAGATAAAAGAAAAACCATTCCCCGTTTTTACTTATCAAGAATCCATGGAAAAATTCGGGGCGGATAAGTTTGATTTAAGAAGTGAAGAAGATAAGAAGAATGGGATTTTGGCATATGCTTGGGTTAAGGACTTTCCATTTTTCGAAAAAGATAAGGAAGACCGGTGGACTTTTACCCACAATCCATTTTCCATGGCTAAACCGGAACACCTTTCCTGGCTTTTGAACGGAGAAAATATAGATAAAATTCTTACTACCCAATATGATTTGGTATGCAATGGGGTAGAGATTGGCGGTGGCAGTATCCGGGCTCATAAAGCCGATATGCTTAATGCTGTTTTCAAAGTAATGGACTATAAGGATGCGGAGATAGAAAGTAATTTTGGCCACATGCTTGCCGCTTTTAAATTGGGGACCCCGCCGCATGGAGGAATTGCCCATGGCGTAGAGCGCAATCTGATGACTTTACTTGGAGAGGATTTTCTAAGAGAAGTACAAGCTTTTCCGCAAACCAGTTCCGGTAAGACATCAGTTATGGATGCTCCTTCGGAGCTAGGGCAGAAGCAATTGAAAGAACTGCGTTTGGGAATTAAGAAGTAAACTGGTTTTGATGCGATTAAAGATATCTATCCTGACAATTTTAGTCGGCGCTTTATCCGTTTTGAGTTTTTACTTGGTTTATAGCGACCAAAAAGCAGAGGCCGATATTGCTCTGACGGAATTATTTTTAAACGAAAAGGACTTCAATTCCCAGAGGGCTTTTCTTTTGCCTATTTCTGAACCGACGTATTTTCCTATTCGCGATACTTCAATTACTCCTCCCGAACTTAGCGCCAAGTCCTTTTTAATTTACGACTCCATCAATGGCAAGATTATTTTTTCTAAAGATCCGGGACGGGCCTTGCCGGTGGCCTCTTTGACTAAATTACTTACCGCTGTAGTTGCTCTTGAAAATCTAGATCCTCAAGAGGTGATCACGATTACCCATGAGTCGTTCAACGTGGACGGGCAAGGGGCCGATTTCCATATTCAAGAACAATTATATTTCAAGGACTTACTCGGAGCGATGCTGGTCAAATCGTCGAATGATGCCGCTATGACTATTGCCAAAGCGGTGGAACAAAAAACCGGCCAAAAGTTTACTGATTTGATGAATAATAAAGCTTTTCAAATTGGAATGGATAGTTCTAATTTTTTGGACCCGGCCGGTCTAAATGACGAAGGGTACTCCTCGAGCAGAGATCTACTTCGGCTTGTTCATTATACAAAGCATTATCCCCTGATTCATCAGTTTACCGGATTAAGTTCTTTGAAAATTACTTCTGCGGAAGGCAAGTTTGCGCATAACTTCAACAGTACGAATAAATTGTGGGGTATTTTGCCGGGTTTAACTGGTGGGAAAACCGGCTATACAGATGGCGCTTTGGGGTGTATGATAACAGAAGAGAATTTATCGGCGCAGAACTCATCTTTGGTTATAATTATACTTGGTTCAGCTGATCGTTTTGGCGAGATTAAACAACTAAGCGATTGGGCTAAATTAGCTTTTCGATGGAGATAACACCTCAAATTTTCACGGTTTTTAATGTAGTTAGAATTCTTGGCATCGCTGCTTTTGGTTTTTTTGTGTCGTTATTACTGACCCCTTTTTGGGCGAAGATTTTATATAAGTACAAACTTGGTAAACAAATTCGCACAGACACCGCATTTAAAAGCTTGCATACCGAGGGGGGACCCGTTGCGGCCAGATTACATAAAAATAAGGAGGGTACTCCGACCATGGGCGGGGTGGTCATTTGGTTTACGGTGGCCTTGCTTACTATCGGATTTTGGGTAATGTCTAATTGGTTTGATGGCGTTTGGTCTCAGATTAACTTCTTCAGTCGCGGACAAACTTGGTTACCATTGGGGATTATGCTTTTCGGAGCGGTCTTGGGCGGGGTAGATGATTATGCGGGGATTTTGAGAATCGGCCCTAAGGGCGGTGGTTTACGAATGAGTTACCGAATATTACTTTATGTTCTGGCCGGTGCGGTTGGAGCTTGGTGGTTTTATTTTAAATTGGATTTTAACACAATCAATGTGCCGTTTTTGGGGGATTTTACGGTCGGGATGTGGTATATTCCCTTTTTTATTTTTATTATTGTGGCCACGGCTTTTTCCGCTAATGAAACAGACGGTCTTGATGGTCTGGCCGGAGGAGTGTTTCTGACAATGTTTGCCGCCTATGGAGCTATTGCTTTCAATCAAGGAAGGATGGATTTGGTCGCTTTTATCGCGGTAATCATGGGAGCGCTGATTGCTTTTCTTTGGTTTAATATTTTTCCGGCCAGGTTTTTTATGGGTGACACCGGTTCGATGTCACTGGGTGTGGTGCTGGGAGTCATTGCCATGTTGACTAATACACCTTTCCTCCTGATTCCCATTGGCATCATTTTCATTATCGAATCAGGAAGCGTTATTTTGCAATTAACTTCAAAGAAGTTTCGAGGCAAGAAAATTTTTATTTCTACGCCCATTCACCATCATTTTGAGGCCTTGGGCTGGCCAGAAACCCAGGTGACCATGCGTTTCTGGATGATTTCTGCTGTCGGCGCTATTTTAGGAATTATTATTTTCTTGGCCGACTCTAAAATTCCTCCTCTACATGTCTTTGGGAACTTCTTCCAATAAGGTAATCATTATTCCTGTTTTTATTCTGGCTTTTTTGGGTTTGGTCATGCTTTCTTCTGCCGGAGTAGTGGACGGGCAAAGAAAGTTCGGCTCCGCTTATTATTATTTTAATCATCAGTTTTTTTACGGTTTTTTACCGGGGGTTTTGCTTTTCTTTATTTTTTCAAAAATAAAATACCAATTCTGGAAAAAATTATCCCTACCCATCCTTCTTTTATCGATCGGGCTTTTGGTGGCGGTTTTTATTCCTGATATAGGAGTGACCGCTAAAGGGGCGGCCCGGTGGATCAAACTAGGTTTTTTAAGTTTTCAACCGGCTGAAATTTTAAAATTTAGCTTGATAATTTATTTTGCAGCCTGGTTCAGCGGACGTCAGGAGAAAGTCCGTAATTGGTCTTACTCGGTGGTGCCGTTTTTGGTTGTTTTGGGTTTCGTCACTCTTTTGCTGGCCGGACAACCGGATATCGGCACTTTGAGTATGATAGTCATGATCGCCATCGCTATGTATTTTTTAGCCGGAGCGGAGATGAAACATTTTTTCTCCCTGTTGGGTGTTCTTGCGGTGATGTTTGGTTTTCTGGTATTTTTTGCTCCATATCGGTTTAATCGTCTATTGGCTTTTGCTCGTCCAGGGTCCGATACCCAAGGAATTTCTTATCATGTTAATCAGGCCCGTTTGGCCATAGGCCGAGGCGGTCTGTTTGGGGTTGGTTTCGGTCAGAGTCAGCAAAAAGTCAATTTTTTGCCGGAACCGGTGGGGGACTCTATTTTTGCCATCATTACTGAAGAGTTGGGATTAGTCGGAGCCAGTTTTTTAGTCGGAATGATTTTATGGTTATCTCTTGCTCTAATTAAATTGAGCCGTCAAACTAGTGATCGTTTTGCCCAATTGTTTTTATTGGGTTTGGTGGTGTGGATTGCCGGCCAGGCTTTTATTAATATTGGGGCCATTTCCGGTTTGATCCCATTGACCGGAATAACTTTGCCGTTTATCAGTTATGGAGGAACCTCTTTGGCGGTAATACTTGGAGCTTTAGGTATTGCCTCCAATATTGCCAAACATAGTTAAAACTTCCCTGCTAAAAAACGGAGCCCCGCAGACTTATGGGGCTTTTCCGTTTTTTAGCCCTTTGGGTTTGCTCAACTTCATCGTTAAAATCTCCGTTTGAGACTCGCCGTATAAGTATACGCCTCGTCTCAATCCTCAATTTTGCCTCGAATTTGAGACAAACAGGAAAGTTTTGACTAGTTGTTTAAATTAAGATATAAGTAAAAAATCAAGTTATTTAACAAGGGGAAGAATATGCCTGATTGGGACAAGATTGCTAAAAAACAGCAAAGAGCTTATAGAGCGATGTATGATCTTATGGAGGTTGCAGAGCGGGACCGCGAAGCCAGAGAAAGCGCTGAAAAAGCAAGAGTGAAAAAATATCTGCGGGAACTTTTAAAAGAAGACCCGGAATTTCAAAAAGAAGTGAAAAAGATATTGAAGCAGGGAAAGTAACAAAAAAGACCGTCGAGGTCTTTTATTTTGCCATGCTTTTATTTAAGAGTTGTGTGAGGCGTGATTTGTAACGGTTGGCGGTGTTCTTTTTTATAACACCTTTTTTGGCCGCTTTGTCGACTGTCTTATAAACGTTGGGAAGGAGATTCTTCGCTTTTTCAACACTTTTCGCTCCTATCTCTTTACGAAAGTCCTTGATAGCGGACTTAAACTTCCTCTTGAATTTAAGGTTTTCGTGATTTCTTTTCTTGGATTGTCTTAAGGCCTTTTTGGCCGACGCAGTGATGGGCATATTTAAGTATTAGGATAATAACAATAATTCTGTTTTTTTGCAAGTAAAAACCCCATAGGAAGCCTTGCGGGAGAACAAGACTTCCATCCGGGGGAGCCATTTAAACACTCATACCCGTTCCCAGGTACGGAAGTCGGCAATGGCGACCGACTATCTTATTGTCGAAAGGAGCAACATGAAAGTGAAAGTACCGACTCACCAAGCGTATCATCAGAGCCATAATCGTGTCAAGGCCCCACAGGTCTTATATTTTTAAAGATTTTTTTATATCAAACCGGCCAATCTTGATTCGGATTAGTTTTTCCAAATATCCTCCGGTTTGGAGTGCTTGGCCAATATCCTTAGCTAGGGAGCGGATGTAGGTACCGGAGGAGACCTTTGTTTCTATCTCTAAATCGGGCCAGTAGTATCTTAAAATTTTTATAGAATAAATTTTAACTCGGCGAGCTTTTAATTCCGGCGCGATTCCTTTTCGAGCCAATTCGTATGCTCTGCGCCCTTTTATTTTTATAGCCGAAAAAGCCGGAGGGACTTGTTCTATTTCTCCCTTAAACTTCTTAAGTACTTCCAAAATTTCCTTCTTTCCCAGGTCCAACCTGTTCTTTCCCAGGTCCAACCTGGCATGTGGATAACTTTTAGGAGGGGACGTAAGATCACCGGTCTCGGTCTCTGCGCCCAATCTAATTATTGCCCGATAAGTTTTATCTTGTTTTAAAAATCTTCCCAGTTGTCTGGTGTATTCTCTACCGACAGCCACGATCAAAACTCCCTCCGCGAAAGGGTCCAGCGTCCCCGCATGTCCCACTCTTTTCTCCCCGCTCAACTTTCTGATCAAATCAACAATATCATGCGAAGTCGGCCCCGGCGGCTTATAAATATTGTAAATTCCAGGTTTAAAGTTTTTCTTAGTTGACATATGCTTATTTAATCTTTACTATAATCCAAAGTACTTTTTCACGCCCATTAAACCCTCAAGTGCAATACCCGGCTAAATATTTTGTTTAAATACTTCCTTAGGTGTTTGATACTTTAAACACTTCCTGGGAGTATCATTCATTTCTTCTACCATAGCCGATATTTGCTCTTGGGTATAGTCTTTGAGATGAGCTTTTTTGGGAATGTA